>PXES01000291.1 GCA_003564655.1 Paracoccaceae bacterium | reverse complement strand
GACCGCGCTCGCCGACCGGCTGGCCGAGAGTGCCGATTACGAGCGCCAGCTTGACGCGGCACGGCTCTGGGCGCGCGAATGGCATTTCCGTATCGGTGTGCATCATCTGCGCGGGCTGATCGACGCATTCGAGGCCGGGCACCAATACGCTGCGCTGGCCGAGGCGACGCTCGGCGCGCTCTGGCCCGTGGTCGCCGCCGAGTTTGCCCGCAACCATGGGCCGATGCCGGGTGAAGGGGCTGTGGTGCTGGGTATGGGCTCGCTCGGGGCGGGGCGGCTGAACGCGGCCTCGGATCTCGACCTGATCGTGATCTATGACGCCGAAAACGACATGACATCAGAAGGGCGTCGTCCGCTGGATGCGCGGCGGTATTACGCGCGGCTGACCAAGGCCTTTGTTACCGCGCTGTCCGCCCCCACTGCCGAGGGGCGGCTGTATGAGGTCGATATGCGGCTGCGGCCGTCGGGGCGGCAGGGGCCGGTGGCGACAAGTCTGACCGCGTTTCGCAATTATCAGCAGACCGAGGCCTGGACATGGGAGCATCTGGCCCTGACCCGCGCCCGCCGCGTCGCGGGCAGTGCCGCGATGGGCGAGAAGATCGAGAGCTTCCGCCGCGATCTGCTGGCCGAGAAGGGGAAAGGCCGGCAGATCCGCGATGACGTGGCCGAGATGCGGGCCCGGCTGGCAGAGGCGAAGCCCGCGCATGGACTGTGGGACGCCAAATCCGGCCCCGGGCGGCTGATGGATATCGAGCTTGCCGCGCAGTTCTGCGCGCTGGCGGCTGGCGATCCGGCGCGCCGGGTCGATGCGCAGTTCCGCGCGGGCCGTCGCGTCGGCATCCTGGCCCCCGAGACCGAGAGCTGCCTGACCAGCGCCTACCGGCTGTGCTGGACGATGCAGGCCACGGGCCGCCTGCTCGCCGACCGGATATCCGATATCGAGGCGCTGGGCCCCGGCGCCCGCAAAACCCTGCTCGCCGCTGCCGATGCCCCCGACACCGACGCGCTGGCGACCCGGATGCAGGACCAGACCGCACGCGCAGAGGCCTGCATAACAAGCCTGCTCGCTCCGAATGAGGATCACCCTGATGCAAAAAGCGCCTGACCCGCACGATCCCAAGGGTCTGATCCGCGAAAGCTACCAGATCGCGGGAATTTCGGATGGCGAATGCCGCTCGATCCTGATCGACTGGGCGCTCAGCCTGCCCGGGGATGTTCCGCAGGACGCGGCACTCGCCGCGCTTCTCGACCGCTTCGCGCCCGAGGCCCCCGACCACCCGATGACCGCGCTCTTGCGCGAGGGCCAGCGCGCCCCCCGCCCGCGCCGTCGCCGGACACGCCCGCGCGCATGACGTCCAGGCACGAGCTTGATGCGACAGGGCTGCTGTGCCCGCTGCCCGTGCTGCGCGCGCGCAAGCGGCTGCTGGCAATGGCGCCGGGCGAGGTGCTGCGGGTACGCGCGACCGATCCCGCCGCGCAGGTCGATATTCCGCATTTCTGCACCGAGGCCGGGCATGTCTTCCTCGGGCAGGAGCGCGATGGCGAGGCCATCGCCTACCTCATCCGTCGGGGCTGAGCCGCGCCAGTTCCCGCTCGAGATCGCCATACCCCGTGAAGCGCCGCTCATAGGCGAGCCCCAGCCGCGCCGCATGGGACCGCGCCAGCGTATCCAGCGCCGGATCATCGGTCTGCGCCTGATAGATCAGCCGCGTGTAGTTGCCGAACATCATCGGGATCAACTCGGGGTGGCGGTCGAAACCCATGGGCCGCCAGACGAAGGCATCGAACTGCCGCACCAGGAAATCAGTGAGGTAGAAGGCCGTCATCTCTTCATCGCCGCGCGCGGCAAAGGCCTCGACCCCGTCGAAAAAGGCGTAGCAATGCGGCCCCGGGACCATCTCGACACCCAATGCCGCGCAGCGTGACTGCAAGCGCCCGCCGGTGCCGCAGTCAGCATAGACCACGAAGATCGTGTCATACTGGTCACGGTAGCGGTGCACGGCCGCCTCGACAGCATCGGGAATGCGATCGGGCCAGAGATGCAAATCGGCGGGCAGGCAATGCAGGTCCAGATGCGTCCAACCATTCGCCGCTTTCAGCGCCAGGATCTCGCGCGCCAGCGCCCCGCAGGCAAGCAGCAGGACCGACCCCGCCCCTTTCGCGGAAAACCCGTCTTCGGTCAGCACCCGGTCACTCGGCAGCATCGCGCTTCTCGTCGCGTTTTGCGGCATCCCACAGCGCATCCATCTCGGCCAGATCGCTGTCCTCCGGGCGGCGCCCCTGGTCGGCCAGCGCGGCCTCGATGGCGCGGAACCGCCGCGTGAACTTGGCATTGGCGCCGCGCAGTGCAGCCTCCGGATCCACGCCCAGATGCCGCCCGAGATTGGCCATCACGAAGAGCATGTCGCCGAATTCCTCGGACATATCGGCCTCGGAAAGCGCTGCGCGTGCGGCCACGAGTTCCTGCGCCTCTTCCAGCATCTTGTCGAGGACCTGCGCGGTCTCCGGCCAGTCGAAGCCGACCCGCGCCGCGCGTTTCTGCAACTTGACCGCCCGCATCAGCGCGGGCAGGCCCAGCGCCACATCGTCAAGCACCCCGCCCTGCGCCCGGGCCGCGCGCTCGGCGGCCTTGACG
>PXES01000003.1 GCA_003564655.1 Paracoccaceae bacterium | reverse complement strand
CTGCGCGGCAAGTACCGCTCGGTCATCGCCCAGCTCTCTGAACGCCCTCCCGCCTGAGGCAAGCTCGACGCCGCGGCCGAGGCGGACTGGCCTCCATAAATGAGGCATGAGCCGACTGCGCCGGTGGCCTCTCCTTCGGCATTTTCCCTGCGACCAGACGCCGAACTTTTGCTTCCCGCGGCTCGAATGCGACCCGGAAGTGAGGCTACACTAGGCGCAGAGAAGGCGCTCTCTTCGCAGCTCGCGCACCTCCAGCGCCCTTTTGGCGACCACCGTGGCAATGACAGCCACAGGTTCAAGAACCGCCACGATGTCTTGAGTGCGTTCGGCGTGGCCGTTGAACCGGTGCCCCACCGTCTCGGAACTGCGTTTGGCCAGCCCACGCAGCATAAGAGTTCCATGAGAGAAGCCCATGCTACCATGTGGAGAGGTGCTTCTCCCCAAGCCCACGATGGTCGCTCGACAAGGAACCAGATCAGCAGATATGCTGCACAGGTGTTGCCTTTGGGAGCGGCAAGTGCCTTACTTTTCAGCGGTTGTGCCTTTCCATAATGCCGTGGGAACACTTCCGGAAACGCTTGCGTCCCTCTGCTCGCAGACTGAACCGCATTGGGAGGCGTTGCTGATTGACGATGCCTCGACCGATGGCTCCGTCGACATAGCGGCGGATGCTGCCCGGCAGGACCCGCGGCTGCGGCTGATCCATGATCCGCGCCAGGGAAGCCGTCCACGCGGCGTAGCCGCCAGCCGGAACCTGGGGATTGCGGCGGCGCAGGGAAATTATGTGGCGCTGCTCGACGCCGACGACCGCTGGCTGCCAGAGAAGCTGGCACGGCAGCGCCACGCCTTCGAAAGGGGCGCAGACATCGTGTTCACCGCCTATCGTCGGATCGACATGAGGGGCCAGTGTCTTGGGGCGGTCCCGGTCCGTCCTCGCGTCACCTGGCATGATGCCCTTTCGGGCAACCCCATCGGCTGCCTCACGGGTGCCTGGCGCCGCGCGCGTTTTCCGCATGCCCGCATGCCTGTGCGGGACATCCATGAAGATTACGCCTTCTGGCTGATGCTTCTTCGAAGCGGCGTGGTCGCACATGGGTTGACGGACGTGCTTGCCGAATATCGTGTCAGACCGGGGTCGGCGTCGGCGGATAAGTTGCATGCCGCGCGGGCGGTCTGGAATATCCTCGGAGACGAGGGCCTGCCATGGCACCGCCGTGGCATCAACTTCATGCGCTACGTTTCTGGTGCGGTGGTGCGCCGGTTGTAAGCGGTCACGGAGGCTGCATTTCTCCGACGGTGCCCCCGGCCGGGTCGTCTGAGGCACCGCGGCCCCGGGGGTGCATGTTCCGCCACGGCTGCTATGGTCGGGGGCGCAGAGACGAGCGGGGGAGGGGCCAGCGTGACACCGATATCGTCCGCGGGTCCGTCGGATGGCGCCCGGCCAGGCATTCTGGCGCGGCTGCGGGCGGCGGAAGCCTCGCTGACCCCGACGGGGCGACGGATTGCGGCCTTCATCCTCGCCCAGCCCGAGGCGGTCGTTCACATGTCCATCACCCAGGCCGCCGAAGCCGTGGGCGTCAGCGAAGGCAGCATCGTGGCGCTGTGCCAGCAGATGGGCGCGCGGGGGTTCCAGCAGCTCAAGATCCTGCTGGCCCAGGAGCAGGTCGCAGGCGTGCAGTTCATCCATGAGGACCTGGAGCGCGGCGACGACACCGCCGCCATCACCCGCAAGATCTTCGCCAGCAACGCACAGGCGCTGAACGACACGCTGGCCGTGCTCGACCTCGGGCAGATGGCCCGCGCGGTGGCGGCGATCCGCGCCGCCCGGCGGGTGGAGTTGTACGGCATCGGCAGCGCCGCGCCGGTGGTGGAGGACGCCCATTACAGGCTGATGCGGATCGGCATCGATGTGCGGCTGGCGGTGGACAGCCATGTGCAGGCCATCAGCGCCTCGCAGACCGGACCCGGAGTGGTGACGCTGACGGTCTCGCATTCCGGCAGCACCCATGAAACCCTGGCGGCCACCCGTCTGGCGCGCGAGGCCGGCGCCACCACGATCTGCATCACCAGCTTTGCGCGCTCGCCCATCGTGCGCTTCACCGACATCCTGCTGGCCCCCTCGGCGCGGGAAACGCAGTTCCGCACCGAGGCGATGACCAGCCGCATCGCGCAACTTGCCATCGTCGATGCGCTGGTGGCCGGCATGGCCATGGCCGATTACGATCGCGCGGTAGACACAATCACCCGGACCTTCGACACGCTGTCGATCAAGCGGTTGTAGCGCGCGCTCAGGCGCCGGCCGCGCCCAGCAGGCCCGCAGGGTCAGGCGCGACGGCCTCCGGATGCGCCCCGATCAACAGTCCGCGCAGGCCGATGGCCCGGGCGCCGGCGATGTCGGTGGCCGGATTGTCGCCGATCACGAGGATCTGGTCTGCGGGCAGGCCCAGAAGCTCCAGCGCCCGGGCGAACAGCCGCGGGCCGGGTTTGCCGATGATCTCGGGGCGCACGTAGGGGCCGACGCAGGCGCGCACGGCCGCGAGCAGGGCGCCGGTTTCGGGCACGGCCCGACCGTCGGCGCCGGGATGGGTCAAGTCCGGGTTGGCGACATAGAATGGCGCGCCCGCGCGCACCAGATCGG
>PXES01000257.1 GCA_003564655.1 Paracoccaceae bacterium | reverse complement strand
GTGAGGACGTGCAGAACAACATGACCCAGCAGAAATTCGAGTTTGCGTCCGGTGTCGATGTCTCCGGCACGGTCGATCTGCGGATCATGGAGACGACCGATCTGCACGTGCATCTGCATCCCTACGACTATTACGCCGACTGTCCCAATCCGGACCTTGGCCTCGCGCGGCTGGCCGAGCTTGTCGATGTGGCGCGCCAGAGGGTGCCCAACTGCCTGCTTTTCGACAATGGCGATTTCCTGCAGGGCACGCCGGTCGGGGATTACTTCGCCTATGACATAGACTTTCGCGACGGCGACCTGCACCCTGTGACCGGCGCGATGAACGCGCTGAGATATGATGCCATCACGCTGGGCAATCACGAGTTCAACTACGGGCTGGATTTCCTGCTCGCCGCGATGGGTCGGGCCGAGTTCCCGATCGTCTCGGCCAATATCCTGCGCGACGCGCGCCACGGGCCGCGCCCGCAAAGATACCTCTACAAGCCCTACACCCTGCTCGAGCGCGCGGTGGTGGACCGCAGCGGCCAGCACCATACGCTGCGGGTGGGCGTGCTGGGTGTCGCGCCGCCGCAGATCATGCTCTGGGAGAGTCAGAACCTGCAGGGCCGCATCCATGTGAGCGACATGGTCAACGCCGCGCGCGCCTGTGTCCCCGAGATGCGCGAGGCCGGCGCCGATCTGATCGTGCTGCTGGCGCATAGCGGCCTCGGCCCGGAGCGGCATGTCGAGAACATGGAGAACGCGGTCATCCCGCTGGCGGGGATCGAAGGTGTCGATGTGGTCCTCAGCGGGCACAGCCACCAGCTTTTCCCCTCGCGCGTCTTTGCCGGCAGGCCCGGCGTCGATGTCGCGCGCGGCACGGTCTGCGGCAAGCCCACGGTGATGAGCGGCTTTCATGGCTCGCATCTGGGGGGCATCGACCTGACGCTGCTGCGCGAGGGGGGGACATGGCGGGTCCATGCCGCCGATGTGCGCAACTGCGCGCTGCGCGATGCGTCGATGAATTTCGACGAAACCGCTGTCGCGGCCCGGCGCGCGCCACTGCGCAGCCCCGAGGTCCGCCGGATCATCACTCCGGCGCATGAGGCGGTGCTCGACAATATCCGAACCCCCATCGGCGCGACCGAGACGCCGCTGAACTCGTTCTTCGCCTATCTCGGGCGCAGCGCCGCCACGGCAGTGGTGGCCGAGGCGCAGCGCGCCTTCGTCGCAGGGCATCTGGCCGATACGGAACTGTCGGAACTGCCGCTTCTGTCGGCGGTGGCGCCGGCCAAGGTGGGCGGGCTGAGCGGGCCGCGCAACTTCACCAATGTCGCGGCGGGCGAGTTGACTCTGCGCGCGCTGGCCGATCTTTATGTCTACCCCAACCGCGTCGCGGCGCTGAGGCTCTCGGGCGCGCAGATCGCGCTGTGGCTCGAACGCGCGGCCTCGGCCTATAACCGGATCCGCCCCGGGCTGGCGGAACAGAGGCTGATGAATCCGGCCTATCCCGGCTACAATTTCGAGATCATCTACGGGCTCGGGTATGAGATCGACCTGACCGCGCCGCCGCGCTATGCCGCCGACGGAAGCGAATTGCCCACCGCGCCGCCGCGTATCCACAACATCACCTACGGGGGGCGGCCGCTCGACCCGCGGGCCGAATTCCTCGTCGCGACCAACAGCTACCGCGCACAAGGCGCGGGCGGATTTGCCGGGACCGGGCCGGGCGCGGGCGTGCTTGCGCCGCGCGAGACGACGCGCGACATCCTGCGCCACCATGTACGGCGCAACACGCCATTGCGGCAATCCGCGGCGGCACCCTTTCGGCTGCGCCCGGTCGCGGGGGCGAGCGCGGTTCTGCGCACCGGGGTCGCCGCGCACGAGCATCTGGACCTGATCGCCGATCTCTACCCGCAACTGCTGGGCGTCGACAACCACGGGTTTCTGCGCATCGGGATCGCACTCTGAACCCGGCGTCATGTGATTGCTCGGCGCCCGCGGTGGGTTCGCGCCGCGCGGGCGAACCGGAGCCCCGATGACGTGCGGCGCGACCATCTGTAGCGATCCAAGCTATGGGTTGGGATGGCAGACGGAAAAGCGCCCGCTCGGGGTCCCACCCGCCCGCCCATGACCCGCTCGCGGGCGCTTGCCCCCGTTCCGGGGGCAGGGGCTGGCGAGGACCGGCACCGCGCTCAGAAATCGATCGCGATGCCCTTCTTTTCCCAGTCGCCGTAGCGCACCGGCTCGGGCCCCCGGCGCCCGCCCAGTTCGCGCGGGCGTTCGGGCTCTGTTGTGGCGGCGCGGCGGGCATCGGCTTCGGCCAGCGCGCGCTGCGCGGCCTCTGGCAGGCGGGCGCGGCGCTGCGCCTCGGTCTCGGTCTCAGTCTCTATCTCGGTCCCGGGCGTGGTGGGGCTTTCCGGCTTGGTCTCGGGCGGGGTCATGGGCGTATCCCTTGTCGTCCTCTCTGTGGTGATATACGGCGGCAGTAGCCGAGGACAATGCGCAGCCCATGCCCGCTTCCGACCCTTCCGCCCCGCGTCGCGCCGCACTCGCGCTGATCCGCGCCGTTCTGGACGCGCGCCGCCCGCTGGCCGACATCCTGCAGCGCCCGCCCGCCGCCTTTGCCGCCCTGCCCCCCGAGGGGCGGGCGCGGGC
>PXES01000389.1 GCA_003564655.1 Paracoccaceae bacterium | reverse complement strand
GCGCCGCTGCACGACCCCTGCACGATCGCATATCTGCTGCGCCCCGAGTTGTTCACAGGCCGCCACATCAATGTCGAGATCGAAACCGGCTCGGATCTGACGCTGGGCATGACGGTCGCAGACTGGTGGCGCGTGACGAAACGCGCGCCGAACGCGACCTTTGTGGGCGATGTCGATGCCGAGGGCTTCTTCGGGCTGCTGACAGAGCGGTTGGGGCGGTTGTGAAGGTTTGGTCTCGATTACCTCGTCTTTATCAGCACAGAGAGACTTCCCACGCTTGATACGAGACAATTACTTAAGTGTCACATCCCGCGTGATTGTAGACCCGCTTCTTGAACAGCTCTGGCCTCTGGCGCTGCCAGTCCTTGAGGGCATCGATCGGCGTTCGGCCTTTCAGGACGGATTGCGGCAGCTGGCCGTTGTAGAGCCGGACGTAGCGCAGGATGGTCTGCTCCAGGTCCTCGCCGCTGCGGAAGTGATGGCTCTGCAGCACGTCCTCGATCCGGCCGTTGAAGCGCTCGACGAGGCCGTTGGTCTGGGGCCGCATCGGTGGGGTCAGGCGGTGCTCGATGCCGAGCTCGGCGCAGAGCCGGTCGAAGTCGTGGTTGCCGGTCGCGGCGCGGCGGCGCAGGCCGAACAGCCGGTCGGTGAACTCTTTTCCATTATCCGTCAGCACCTTGGTGATCTTCATGGGTGCGGCGCGCTCCAGATCGCGGAGAAACCGGCGCGCATTGGCGGCGGTCTTCGCCGGGTAGATGCGCACGAAGACCCAGCGGGTGGCGCGGTCGATGGCCACGAAGAGGTAGCGGCGGCGCTCCTCGTCGGCCATCTGCGGCAGGTATTTCACGTCGATGTGCAGGTAGCCGGGCTCGTAGGCATTGAAGGGCTTGTGCGCGGGCCTCTCCGCCTTGGGCTTGAGGTCGCGCAGATTGCCGACGCCGTGGCGGCGCAGGCACCGGTCCAGTCCCGAGCGCGAGACATTGGGGTTCACGAACTCGCGCACCACAGAGAGCAGGTCGTCCAGCGGCAGCAGCAGCGCCTGGCGCAGAACCACCGCAACCGCCTCTTGGGCCGGGGTCAACGTGGTCTGCAACCGGTGCGGCGTGTGGCTGCGGTCCTGCACGCTGTCCCGCTTGCGCCACTTCCAGACCGTCTGCTCGCTGATCCCGTAGCGCTCTGCCACCAGCCAGGCCGGCTCGTCGCTCGCCTGGATCGCGGCCCGGATCTTCGGCGTCGTCGTCGCCTGCTTGTGAAGAGAGATCAGCATGCCAGCCCCCCGTCCCGATATCCCCGCAGGATCGATCTTGCCATGAACAGGGCCGTCCGGCGAGGGTCTATGTGATCATCCGGGATGGAACACTTAAGCGGAAGCTTGATCAACCACATAGATCCAGTAAACTTGCCTCGCTAACGCGAACATCAATGCAAAGACGTTCGGGGCACTGTTGGCGTGTTGAAATATTGCAGAAGATATGAGGATCCCTATGGCCTTACCTCTAATCCCCGTTGCCGCCGTGGTTGCGCAGGGTGCAGCACATGTGTTGACTAAGCCTTGGCCTTGGGTTTTTGTTATCGCCTTTTTTATTGTTTCAAAGTTCAACTTTGGCGTTTTCGCCCAAGAAGTCAGCAACACTATCTGGTCTCTTTGGTGGGTTGTGGTTCTTATAATAGCTGGGCTCATTGCGAATTCGTCACTTAAGATTGCCCTGACCCAACGCGGCCAAACGCAAAGGTACAGAATAAAGGAAGAAAATCGCAATAAATGAATAAACGCGATACAAAATTTATTTCTCGCATTATAGTTTTGACGATGACTGCCTTGGTTTTGGGCTTGGGCGCAAGAGTCGTTCTTGAAAATGCTGAGCTTACAAAAATTCTTCCGAGATCAGGTTTGAGAGATCTTCTGCTGGTGATTGCGCCGCTTGCTTCACTCATGGCCATTCAGTACACGTTGGCAGTGAAATCTTTTGGCATGAGATCCTTGTATACAGAAGGGATGGTATTTTTTTTCTGTGCGAGCGTATTCCTTGCAATCACACTAGCGCATTTCTTTGGCCAAACCGTTGAACTGCCGCCTGAAGAATGTCCGTGGTGGCGAGTGCTAGGCTGTGCAAGCACAGCGCAAACACAGGCAAACTACATCTGGAGTCCGCTAATCATTTCTTGTGGATTTGTGGCACTGTTTCTCGCCTTACAGCGTGAGAATATCCTGAGCCGAGGATGACGGCGGTGCCGTTAAAACGCAATCGAGTTTCCTGCAATCGAACCGCCGGTGTGCGGCGCCTTGTCACTACGCGGACTCATCACATAAGCGGCTACAACGCCCCGGCACCGCACCCACCCCAACGCATATCAGCCCCATTCCGTTTTCACCGCGAATCACCGCCAATCCGGGCAGCAGAACAGAGGTGCCGCCCATGATTCACGCGCTTGCGCTTGTTCTCGCCTGCTAGCTTGCCCACCGGGTCGCCCGCGCCGGATCGGCGGGCGCAGTGAGCGAGATCGCCCGCCGAATCCGACTATTGCCGGGCATGGACGGCGAAGGAGTGTTCGCGCCGCTGGCAAGGCTCGGCGCGACTGACACGCTTTTCCAGCGCGGGACAGGCATCGCGGAGCCATGATGCCACGGGCACCGCAGTTTCG
>PXES01000107.1 GCA_003564655.1 Paracoccaceae bacterium | reverse complement strand
CTGACCGGCCTGCCCGATTTTGTCGTGGCCTCCGCCCGCGCGGCGGCTCAGGAACGCGGGCGGGACGGGCATGTCGTCACGCTCAACCGCTCGCTGATCGTGCCTTTCCTGCAATTCTCGCCCCGCCGCGATCTGCGCGAGCGGGCCTATACTGCCTGGGGGTCGCGAGGGGCCAATGGCGGCGAGACCGACAATCGGGCAATTGCCGCCGAGATACTCGCCCTGCGGGCCGAGCGCGCTGCACTTCTGGGCTACGACAGTTTCGCGCGCTACAAGCTGGAAACCGAGATGGCCCGCACCCCCGATGCCGTGCGCGAGTTGCTTCTGCAGGTCTGGGCGCCTGCACGGACGAAGGCCATGGCCGATGCCGAGAGGCTCGAGGCGATGCTGCACAGCGACGGCCACACCGGCCCGCTCGAGGCCTGGGACTGGCGCTACTACGCCGAGAAGCTGCGGCAGGCCGAGCATGATCTGGATGAGGCGGCGCTGAAGCCCTATCTTGCGCTCGACAACATGCTCGAAGCGGCCTTCGACTGCGCGCAGCGGCTGTTCGGGCTGGCGTTTCGCCCGCTCGATGTCCGTCTCTACCACCCCGACGCCCGCGCCTGGGAGGTGACGCGCGATGGCCGTCATATGGGCGTGTTCATCGGTGATTACTTCGCGCGGTCGCCCAAGCGGTCGGGCGCTTGGTGCTCGACCTTCCGCAGCCAGCGCAAGCTGGGGGGCGAGGTGCGGCCCATCGTGGTCAACACCTGCAACTTCGCCAAGGGCGACCCGGCGCTGCTGTCCTATGACGACGCGCGAACGCTGTTTCACGAGATGGGCCACGCGCTGCACCAGCTTCTGTCGGATGTGACGCATGGCCTGATTTCGGGGACCTCGGTCGCGCGCGATTTCGTGGAACTCCCCAGCCAGCTTTACGAGCACTGGCTCGAAGTCCCCGAAGTGCTGGCCCGCCACGCCCGCCATGTCGAGACGGGCGAGCCGATTCCGCAGGACCTGCTGAATCGCCTGCTGGCCGCGCAGAATTTCGATCAGGGCTTCGCGACAGTGGAGTATGTCGCCTCGGCGCTGGTGGACCTTGAGTTTCATGACGGCCCGCCGCTGGCCGATCCCATGCAGCGGCAGGCGGAAATCCTAACGGGGTTGGGGATGCCCCACGCCATCCGGATGCGCCACGCGACGCCCCATTTCGCGCATGTCTTTGCAGGCGACGGCTATTCCAGCGGGTATTACAGCTACATGTGGTCCGAGGTGATGGATGCCGACGCGTTCGAGGCATTCCACGAAGCGGGCGATCCGTTCGATTCGAATACCGCGCAGCGCCTGGAGCGGCATATCCTGTCAGCCGGGGGCAGCGACGAGGCCGAAGCCCTCTACACGGCATTCCGGGGGCGGTTGCCTGGGGTCGGGGCGCTGTTGAAAGGGCGCGGCCTCGCAGCCTGAGCCCGGCGACGCCGGGCCAGCGCCCGCGAGCGGGACATGGGCGGGCGGGTGGGGTCCCCGAGCGGGCGCTTCTTCCCGCCTCAGCGTCCGTTCCGAATCGTCTGCTCTCATGCTGGCTTTCCGGCCAATCGCTCGAGCGTGGCCCTTCCGACGCCCCGCCGCGATACGCGAGGGACCCTCGATCCGAACGCCGCCAAGACAAGGCCCATTGGTACCCCGGTTCATCCGCGCAGCCAGTCTCCGAAAATGCCCGTGCCTGTTTCCGGTCGGACGCTTCGGCTTTTCGCGAATAACCGGCGGCAGCCGACTCTGCAGGGGGTTTTGCCCTCTTCCGACCGCAGAGGTTGTCGGCATGGTGCATGGGGCAACCGGTCTTGTCCTGTCCGTGCGGGCAGGTTATCTCTCGCGTCACCTCGGGGTGCCCTGCCAAGGGCTGAGATGCGCTTATCCGCGAACCCGTTGAACCTGAACCGGTTAGGACCGGCGGAGGGAAGGTTGCAAGGCGCCCTTGCTTCAATCTCCGCCTGTCGTGAAACAAGGAGATTGGACCATGCGGACAGCTTTTTTCGCGACAGTCATGCTGGCAGGGGCGGCGCAGGCCGATACCCCGGTATTGACTGTTCTGGCGCCCGACTATTTCGGGTCATCCTGGGGGCCGGGACCTGCTATCACCGAGGGGTTCGAGGCGCGCTGCGACTGCACGCTCGAGTTCCGCACCGGCGAGGTGCTGCCGCGCCTGATGCTTGAAGGCGCGCGCGTGGGCGCGGATGCGGTGATCGGGCTGAACACCGACATGACCCTGCGCGCCCGCGAGACCGGGCTGTTTGCCCCGCACGGGCAGGATCTGGACGCGCTGACCGTGCCGGTGGACTGGGAGGACGACATCTTTCTGCCCTTCAACTGGGGTTATGCGGCCTGGGTCTATGACACCACCCGCGTGGAGAACCCGCCTGCCAGCTTTGCCGAGCTGCTCGAGCGCGAGGATCTGAGCCTCTTGTGGCAGGACCCGCGCTCCTCCGGGGCGGGGCTGGCGCTGATGTTGTGGGTCGATCAGCTGTACGGCGAGGACGCCCCCGCGGTCTGGCAGGCGCTGCAGGAGAACACCGTGACCGTGACCGCAAGCTGGTCCGAGGCGTATGGCCTCTTTTCCGAGGGCGAGGCCGACATGGTGCTGAGCTACACCACCTCGCCCGCCTATCACAT
>PXES01000319.1 GCA_003564655.1 Paracoccaceae bacterium | reverse complement strand
GTGGACGAGGCGGCGCTTGTCGCCGCCCTCGACGCAGGCCGGATCGCGGGTGCGGGGCTCGATGTCTACGAGTTCGAGCCCGAAGTCCCCGCAGCGCTGCGGGCGCGCGAAAATGTCACCCTGCTGCCGCATCTGGGCACGGCCGCGCTGGATGTCCGCGAGGAGATGGGGCTGATGGCAGTGGAGAACGCCATCGCCGCGGCCGAGGGGCGCGCGCCGCCCAACGCGCTCTGAGCCCCCCGCGCGCGCCGCTGCGGGCGGGGTGCAAGGGTGGGTGGGTGGGCACTCCGACCGTAGCGGCGCGCGCGGGGGGCTCTTGACCGGCAGGCGGGGCTTGGCTAGGCAATCCTGCCGCTGCCCCTGTCCGAAGACCGGCCCGAAGGACCGCATGTCATGCTCTACCCCACTGCCGCGGACTGGCGCGCCGCGCCGCGCAAGCGCCTGCTCTTTTACGGCATGTCGGGGCTGGGCAAGACGCATCTGGCCAACATGCTGCGCAGGGCGGGCGACTGGTTCCATTACTCGGTCGATTATCGTATCGGCACCCGCTACATGGGCGAGTTCATCGCCGACAACTTCAAGCGCGAGGCGATGCGCGTGCCGCTGTTGCGCGAGTTGCTGCTGACCGACTCGGTCTATATCTCGTCGAATATCACCTTCGACAATCTCGCGCCGCTTTCGACCTATCTCGGCAAGCCCGGCGACCCGGAAAAGGGCGGGCTGCCCTTTGACGACTACATGACCCGCCAGGAGCAGCACCGCAGCGCCGAGATTGCGGCGCTGCGCGACACCGCGCCCTTCATCGCACGTGCCGAGGCGCTCTATGGCTACCCGCATTTCGTCTGCGACACCGGCGGGTCGATCTGCGAGGTGATCGACCCCGAGGACCCCGAGGACCCGCTGATGCGCGAGCTTGCCGCGCATGTCCTGCCGGTCTGGATCGCGGGCAGCGACGCGCATACGGCCGAGCTGATCCGCCGCTTCGACCGCGCGCCAAAACCGATGTATTACCAGCCCGATTTCCTGCGCCGCGCCTGGGCCGATTATCAGGCCGAGACGGGCCAGGCGCCCGAGCGGATCGACCCCGACGCCTTCGTGCGCTGGACCTATGCCCGCGCGCTCGCGCACCGCGCGCCGCGCTATGCGGCGATGGCGCGGAACTGGGGCATCACCTTTACCCCCGAGGACATGAAGAACGCCAACGACGCCTCTGATATAATTGAACTTGTCGCCAGCAAACTACCCTGAAACCTTTGCCGCCCCGCCTGCGTATCATCAACTCTCACCCGTGATCAGCCATGCCCATCACCCTGCCCGAAACCCTGCCCGCCTTCGACATCCTCACCCGCGAGGGGGTGATGGTGATGTCGGACATGCGCGCGGCACGGCAGGATATCCGGCCCCTGCGGATCGGGCTGCTGAACCTGATGCCCAAGAAGATCCAGACCGAGACGCAGTTCGCCCGGCTGATCGGGGCGACGCCCCTGCAGATCGAGTTCTCGCTGATCCGCATGTCCGAGCACGAGACGAAGAATACCGCAGCCGAGCACATGGCCGAGTTCTACCGCCCCTTTCAGGAGGTGAAGCACGAACGCTTCGACGGGCTGATCATCACCGGCGCACCGATCGAGCATCTGGCGTATGAAGACGTCACCTACTGGGACGAGCTGGCCGAGGTCTTCGACTGGACCCAGACTCATGTGCACAATACCTTCGGCGTCTGCTGGGGCGGCATGGCGCTGCTGTGGCATTTCCACGGGGTGCAGAAGCACCTGCTGCCCGAAAAAGCCTTCGGCTGCTACCGCCACCGCAATCGCGCCCCGGCCTCGCCCTATCTGCGCGGCTTCTCGGACGATCTGCTGATCCCGGTCAGCCGCTGGACCGAACTGCGCCAGCCCGAGATCGACGCCACGGCGGGGCTGGAGACGCTGATCGCCTCGGACGAGGTCGGCCCCTGCCTGATCGAGGACGCGCGCCACCGGGCGCTGGTGATCCTCAACCACCTCGAATACGACAGCACCACGCTGAAAGAAGAATACGACCGCGACATCGCCGCCGGCAAGCCGATCGCGGTGCCGCAGAACTACTTTCCCGATGACGACCCGGTGAAAACCCCGCTCAATCGCTGGCGGAGCCATGCCCATCTTCTATATGGCAACTGGATCAACCAGATTTACCAGACCACGCCCTATGACCTTGCACAGATCGGCCAGTAAAACCACAGCGGCGCTTGGCGGCGCCCTCATGCTCGCAGCCTGTTCGGCGGCGGTGGAGGATGGCGCCGCGTGGGCCGAGACTCCCCCCGAGGGCGCGTTTGTCACCCTGCCCGAGGGGCGCATCCACGCCATCGTGCGCGGCGAGGGGCCGGATCTGGTGATGATCCATGGCGCCAATGGCAATGCGCGCGATTTCAGCTTCGATCTGATGGACCGCATGGCAGGCGAGTTTCGCGTCATCGCCTTTGACCGGCCCGGCTTCGGATTCTCGGATGATTTCGGCGGCCCCGACGGCCCGGTCGAGCAGGCCGACATCCTGCGCGCGGCCGCCGCCGAGATGGGGCTGAGCGATCCGATCCTTCTGGGCCATTCCTATGGCGGGGCAGTGGCGCTGGCCTGGGCGCTGCGCGCCGAGAACGAACTTGCCGGGCTGACGCTGCTCGCCCCCGCCTCGCACCCCTGGCCGGGCGAGCTGGGGCTGTGGTATCGCCTGTCGGCCTCGGCGATGGGGCAGACCCTGGTGCTGCCGGTTGTGGCACGCCTCGCCCCGCGCGGCTCGGTCGAGCGCACGCTGGGCCGCGTCTTCGCCCCCGACCCAGTGCCCGAGGGGTATCTCGATCATCTGGGATTCGATCTGACGATGCGCGCCAGCCAGCTCACGCTCAATGCACGACAGGTCGACAGCCTCAAGGGCCATCTGGACGCGATGTATCCCGGCTACCCCGCGCTGAGCCTGCCCATCGAGGTGCTGCATGGCCGCGAGGATGTGACGGTCGGGTTGCAGTTCCACGCCGAACGCCTCGAGGTCGAGGTCGAAAGCGCCAATCTGACCCGCGTCGATGACATGGGCCACATGCCCCACCATGCCGACCCGGCGCTTGTGGCCGAGACGATCCGCCAGACGGCCCGCCGCGCGGGCCTTCTGCGCTAGGGTGACGCCCCGTGCAGTCGGCGCGCTGGCGCGCATGGCCGCGCGGCCAGGCGACTGCGAAGCGTGACATACGCGCGCGAACGCGCCAGCGCCTGTCGCGATGCACCTGCTTAATTTTTGCCGAAAGAAATACGAGATTGCACTTGCCCGAACGGACGTGACCCCTCGCCCCAGGCTCGAGACAGCGCATCGGGACGGGGTATCCCGGCCCGAACGACACTGCTGAAAGCGCCCTCGGAAGGTGCAAGGGCGGGTGGGTGGGCACGTTCCGAGGGCGCTTGTCAGCGCTTTGCGCGATCAAGATGCCCCGCGCCGGACAACGCGCTGTAGATTGCTGACGCTGCATCCCGTGCATCCATTTCTGACTTGCGGATGAATTAGCATCTTGTTCTGGCGCTTTACTTTGTCGCGGGGTCGCGCCACAATAATAACCTAGAGATACCGATCTGCGTCGCATGCAAGGCGCGCCCCATAGCGCCAAGGGACAGGATGAAGGGATCGAACCAACTCACAGTCCGCGACAGCAACCAACGGCTTGTGCTGCATCTGATCCGCCGCCACGGGGCGATGACGAAGGCCGAGGCAACCCGCGAGACCGGCCTCTCGCCCAATGCTATTTCGGTGATCTTCAATGCGCTCGAACACGAAGGGATGCTCTTGCGCGGCGAGCGCATGCGCGGGCGCATCGGGCAGCCCTCGACCCCCATGCGCCTGAACCCCGATGCAAGGTTGCATATCGGCCTCAAGATCGGGCGGCGCGGCTTCGACATGGTGCTGGTCGATTTCTGCGGTAGCGTGCGCGCGCATTGCACCCAGCCCCATGATTACCCGACACCCGAGCGCACCATAGCCTTTCTGCACGCGAAACTGGACGATCTGCTCGAACAAGCCGGCGTCGCCCGTGACGCCATCGCGGGCAGCGGTATCGCGATCCCGTCGCAACTCTGGCACTGGTCGGGCGATTTCGGCGCCTTGCAGGACGAAATGGATGTCTGGCGCGACCACGACATCGCGGCAACATTGACGGGCATCCTGCCCGGACGGATCCTGGTGGAAAACGACGCGACCGCCGCCTGCTATGCCGAATGGGTGTTCGGGGCGCGGCAGGCCCGACCCGACAGCCTGTATTTCTTCATCGGCACCTTCATCGGGGGCGGTGTGGTGCTGGATGGGGCCGTCTATCGCGGATGCCGGGGCAATGCGGGCGCTCTGGGGCCGCTGCGTATCCCCGACGAGCCGGGGGGCACACGGCTGGTCGATCACGCGTCGCTGTCAGTTCTGCGCCAGATGCTGGAACGCCACGGAAAAACCGGCGAGGCGCTTCTCTCTCCCCCGGTCGACTGGGCCGCGTTGGAGCCGGTCCTGTCAGACTGGATCCTGCGGTCCGCACGCAGCCTGGCGCATGCCGTCGTTTCGGCGAGTGCCGTGATAGATTTCGAGGAGGTCATCATCGACGGCGCCTTCCCCCCGGAAATCCGCGCACGCATGGCGCGATTGCTGGAATCCCGACTGAACAAGCTCGATCTTGGCGGCATCCCCTATCCGGTCATCTCGCAGGGGTCTTTCGGGGACATTGCGCGCGCCGTCGGCGCGGCAGCGCGGCATGTGAACGACCGCGACATGCTGCGCCACGATCCCACGACGCTGTAGGCGCGAGCCAAGCGCGCGGCCTTCTCGCAGATGGCGCAGCCCTGGCGCGCCGGGTAACCGGCCGGCGATGCGGGGCAAGTGTCGCCTGCGGCTTTCCGGCGCGTCGGGACCGCTTTCCCGGCCGCTGCCGCTCTGCACCGCGTCTGCCGGTGTCCCGGGCGCCCCCTGCGGCGGCAGCGGACGGCCTGCATGACCGCTGTTTCAGGACCCGCTTGACCCGCCCCGCCAGAGGCGCGAAATTGCCCGAACGCAACCCGAAAGCCCCCATGCCGCCCCTCACCTTCTCTGCCGATGTCGAGGCTGCCCGCAAGGCGGGCCGTCCGGTCGTGGCGCTTGAATCCACCATCATCACCCACGGCATGCCCTGGCCGCGCAACCTCGAAATGGCCCGCACGGTCGAGGACGATATCCGCGCGGGCGGGGCGACGCCCGCGACCATCGCGGTGATGGACGGGCAAATCCACATCGGGCTTGATGATGCCGCCCTGACCCGCCTTGCCCAGAGCCGCGACGCGCGAAAACTCAGCCGCGCGGACCTTGCCGTTGCGCTGGCGCAGCGCTGGACGGGGGCCACGACTGTCGCCGCGACCATGATCTGCGCCCGCCTGGCCGGGATCGCGGTCTTCGCCACTGGCGGGATCGGCGGTGTGCATCGCGGCGCCGAGAGCAGTTTCGACATCTCGGCCGATCTGCAGGAACTCGCGCAGACCCCGGTCACAGTGGTCGCTGCGGGCGCCAAGGCGATCCTCGATCTGCCCAAGACGCTCGAGGTGCTCGAAACCCTCGGCGTGCCGGTCATCGCCTATGGGCAGGACGCCCTGCCCGCCTTCTGGTCGCGCGATGCGGGGCTCATGGCGCCCCTGCGGCTCGACACTGCCGCCGAGGTCGCCGCTGCCCACAGGATGCGCGCGCGCCTCGGCCTGCCGGGGGGGCAACTGATCGCGAACCCCATCCCCGCCGAGGCCGAGATCCCCGCTGCAACCCTCGCGCCGCTGATCGCGCAGGCGCTGGACGAGGCGAAAGCGCAGGGGGTCACTGCGAAAGAGGTCACGCCCTTCCTGCTCGGACGTACCCTTGAGCTGACCGAGGGCCGGTCGCTGACCGCCAATATCGCGCTGGTGCGCAACAATGCGCGCCTCGGCGCCGAGATCGCCTGCGCACTGGCCGGATAGCCCCGCGCTTGCAATCCGCGCCGCCCTGCCCCATCTAGCGCGAAATCCAACTGGAGATTTCGGCCCATGAGCGCTGACCCCGGAAAACGCGGCCTGGTCGCCTCGCTGCGCGGCAACTTCCTTGCCGGGCTCGCGGTCATCGCGCCTGCGGTGCTCACCATCTGGCTGGTCTGGAACGTCATCACCTGGATCGACGGGCTGGTGATGCCGCTGATCCCGCGGCGACTGCGGCCCGAGGTCGTGCTGGGGCTCGATATCCCCGGTGTCGGTGTCGTGCTGTTCTTCGTCTTCACCCTGGTGATGGGCTATTTCACCAAGGGGCTGATCGGGCGCACGCTGGTCGCCTGGGGCGAGCGCATAGTCGAGGCGATGCCCGTCATCCGGTCGATCTACAACGCGGTGAAGCAGATCGCCGACACCATCCTGTCACGCCAGGCGCCGACCTTCGACCGCGCCTGCCTGGTGCAGTATCCGCGCCCCGGGGTCTGGGCGGTGGCCTTCATCTCGACCACCACCCGCGGCGAGATCGGCGAACACCTGGCCGAGAATGGCGAGATGATCTCGATCTTCCTGCCCACGACGCCCAACCCGACCTCGGGGTTTCTGCTGTTCGTCCCGCGCAAGGATGTGATCGAACTCGACATGCAGATCGAGGATGCCGCGAAGCTGGTGATCTCGGCGGGGCTGGTCTACCCCGCATCGCGCAAACCGCGCCCGGCGGCGGCAGCCGCGCTCAGCCAAACATCTCCTCCAGGCTGACGGTCGCGCGGGCGTTCAGATCCGCCTTGTGGCGCGACAGGAACCCGTCGCAGGCCTTGCGCCCCGCCTCTTTCAGCGTGTGCAGCAGATAGGGCGTCGGCGTCACCTTACTGGTCACCGAAAGCGTCGTCATCAGGTCGTCATCGGCGACCATATGCACAAGCACATCCTTCATGGTGCCGCGCTCCATCCGCCCCTCGGCGATCAGGTCCTTGACGAAGCGGATCGCGCGCAATTCGCGCAACAGCGACGAGTTGAAGCTGATCTCGTTGATACGGTTCTGGATCGCCTGCGGGGTCTGGGGCACGTCATCGCGCCGCAGCGGGTTGATGTTCACGATCACCACATCATCGGGCAGATGGCTGCGAAACAGCGGAAACAACGCCGGGTTGCCCGTGTAGCCGCCATCCCAGAACGCCTCGACCTCGCCGGTGCGCGGGTCGGTGAACTCGACCGCCTGAAACAGCGTCGGCAGGCAGGCCGAGGCAAGGATCACCTCGCCCGACACCTCCGGCCCCGAAAAGACGCGGATCTTGCCGGTGCGCACATTGGTCGCGGCGATGTGCAGCTCCGGCCCGTCGGAGGCGCAGACCCGGTCGTAATTGAGAGAGCGCACCACCGGCTCCAGCGGATTGCGATAGAGCGCGCCATACTGATAGGGGCTCGTGACCAGCGCGGCCAGATCGGCGGGCGAGACGGGCATCATCTGCTCCATCCAGGAATTGATCACCCCCACTGGCGGCAGCGCCTGCGCGATCCACCCCGTCAGGCGCAGATCATGCACCGCACCGACCTGATGCCACACCCGGTCGAGCAGCACCCGCGCCCCTTCGGCCCCGGCCTCGGCCCAGCCGGCCTTGAGTGCCGCGCCATTCAGCGCCCCGGCCGAGGTGCCCGACATCGCCGCGATCTCGATATCCGGCTCCTGCAACAGCCGGTCCAGAACCCCCCAGGTAAACGCCCCATGCGCCCCACCCCCCTGAAGCGCGAGATTGATGCGTTTGCTCATGCTGCCCCGACCCTCACATTTTCTTGCCAGAAATACTCAACCCCCGGCTGCCGCCGGCGCGGCGCTGCCCGGGCGCGCCCCGCCTCTCACAGCGCCGTCCAGCCGCCATCGACCGAAATCGTCGTGCCAGTGATCTGCGCCGCCGCGTCCGAGCACAGGAACACCGCCGTTCCGCCCATCTGCTCGACCGTAGCGAACTCGCGCGAGGGCTGGCGCGTCAGCATCACCTCGCGAATCACGGTCTCGCGGTCCATGTCATGCGCCTTCATCTGGTCGGGGATCTGCGACTCGACCAGCGGTGTCAGCACATAGCCCGGGCAGATCGCATTGCAGGTGACGCCTGTCCCCGCCGCCTCAAGGGCCGTGGTCTTGGTCAGCCCCACCACACCGTGCTTGGCCGCGACATAGGCCGCCTTGTAGGGGCTCGCCGTCAGCCCGTGGGCCGAGGCGATGTTGATCACCCGCCCCCAGCCCGCCTTGTACATGCCCGGCAGCGCCGCCGCCGTGGTGTGAAAGGCCGAGGACATGTTGATCGCGACGATCGCATCCCATTTCTCGACCGGAAACTCCTCGAGCCGCGCGACATGCTGGATGCCCGCGTTGTTGACCAGGATATCGCAGCCGCCCGCCTGTTCGATCAGCGCCCGGCATTGCCCGGCATCGGCCATGTCCGCCTCAACATAACGGCACTCGGCGCCGGTCTCGCGGGCGAGCTTTTCGGCGACGGCGTGATCCTCGGGCGAATCGCTGAACGAGTTGAGCACCACCTGCGCCCCGGCCCGCGCCAGTTCGCGCGCCACACCCAGCCCGATTCCCGATGTCGATCCGGTCACGATCGCGCGCTTGCCTGCCAGTTGCATGTCGCATGTCCCCTGCTTGCTGTCTCTGCCGTGCAGCATAGCAAGTGCGGCGTCAAAGGCCAGACACCGCGCGGTGTCACGACGGGGCGCAAGGCAGGCTTTGATGCTATCGCGATGGGGCTCCGTCAGGCCCCGTGTTAGGCCCCGTGTTAGGCCCCGTGTCAGACCCCCTGTCAGACCCCCGGCGACAGGCCAAAAAAAACGCCCGCACAAGGCGGGCGTCAGTTATTGAGGCAGGTTTCATACAGGCAAGAAACCTATCGAGCAGTGCCACCGTTATAACCATTCTGCCGCGCGCTTCCAAGCTAAAAGTTTGAAAACTCTGGCAACGCACTGTAGCGTCACTGGAAACTTCGCCCCCCGAACACCCCGGAGACGCGCCAATGCTGCCATCTTCCCGCCATATCGCTGCCACATTTTCATGTATCTTCGCAATCTCGGGGTGGGTGCCGACGGCATCGGCGCAGCCCATGCATGGCATAGCTATGTATGGCGACCCCGCGCTCCCACCAGATTTTGAGCATCTGCCCCATGTCAATCCTGACGCGCCAAGCGGCGGGCGGATCGTGCAGGGCGAGGTCGGCAGCTTCGACTCGCTCAACCCGCATATTCTGCGCGGGCGCACGCCCTGGCAGTTGCAGTATCTCGTCTATGAAAGCCTGATGGGCCGCAGCTGGGACGAGCCCTTCACCCTCTACGGACTGCTGGCCGAATCAGTCGAGACAGATGAGGCGCGGTCCTTCGTCGAGTTCACCCTGCGCGAAGAGGCCCGATTCTCCGATGGCAGCCCGGTGACGGTCGAGGATGTGCTGTGGTCCTACGAGACCCTCGGCACCGAAGGCCACCCGCGCTTTCACGGAAGCTGGGCGCAGATCGAAACCGCCGAGGCCACCGGCCCGCGCTCGGTGCGCTTTACTTTTGTAGAGCCCGACCGCGAATTGCCGCTGATCATGGGCCTGCGCCCGATCCTGCAGAAGGCGCAATGGGAAGACAAGAATTTCGCCGAATCGGGCACCTCGGTCGTGCCCATCGCGACCGGGCCGTATGTGATCGACAATTTCGAGGCCGGGCGTCATGTGCATCTGCGCCGCAACCCCGACTACTGGGGCAACGACCTGCCCTTCATGCGCGGGCAGGCCAATCTCGACCGGATCCATATGGAGTTCTTCGGCGACGGCACGGCAATGTTCGAGGCCTTTACCTCGGGCCTTCTGAACACCATGCGCGAGACCAATGCCAATGCCTGGAACACGCGCTACAACTTTCCCGCCGTGCAGGCGGGCGACATCGTCAAATCCGAGATCCCGCACCAGCGCCCCTCGGGAATCACCGGTTTTGTGATGAACACCCGCAATCCGCTGTTCGCCGACTGGCGCGTGCGCGAGGCGATGATCCACGCCTTCAACTTCGAGTATATCAGCCAGGTCATCAACGACAGCGTCGACCCGCGCATCACCTCGTATTTCTCGAACTCCGTGCTTGGCATGCAGGATGGCCCGGCCGAAGGGCGCGTGGCCGAGTTTCTCGAGCCCTTCGCGGACGAACTGCCGCCCGGCGCGATGGAGGGCTACAGCCTGCCCGTCTCGGACGGCACCACCGCCAATCGCGCCAACATGCGCGCGGCGACCCGTCTGCTGGCCGAAGCCGGGTGGGAGGCCGACGCGGGCGGTCGGCTGCGCAATGCCGAGGGCCAGCCCTTCCGCTTCAGCATCCTGCTGCGCCAGGGCTCGACCGAAGTCGCCTCCATCGCCGACATCTATCACGACGCGCTGCGGCGGCTGGGGATGGATGTCACGATCTCGAGCATCGATTCGGCGCAGTATACCGAGCGGGTGAACGGGTTCGATTTCGACATGACCTACATGGTGCGCGGCCTGTCGCTTTCGCCCGGCACCGAGCAGCGGCTCTACTGGGGCTCCGCGGCCGCCGAGACGCCGGGCACGCGCAACCTGATGGGGGTGCAGAGCCCTGCCATCGACGCGCTGATCGAGCGGCTGCTGAACTCCACCGAGCAGGAGGATTTCATCGCCACGACCCGCGCACTCGACCGGGTGCTGACCTCGGGGCGCTTTGTCGTGCCCTTCTGGTTCGCCGACCGCGCCCGCATCGCCCATGCCCGCGAGTTGCGCTTCCCAGAGCAGTTGCCGATGTATGGCGACTGGATCGGCTTCCAGCCCGATGTCTGGTGGTGGGAGGAGTAAGGGCGCGGTGCATGGAGGGCGAGGGCGCCCGCCTCGACGGCTCCCGCGCGGCCGTTGGTGGGGTGCGTGCTTGGTCCCTGTGAGCGTGGCGGCCGGATCTGTTTGGCGAAAGCTCGCGTCAGCCCGTCTGCGACCGGCTGTGGTGACAGGGCGCGCCAGACCGGCGCCATGATGGCGCAAGAGAGCTATCATGCGTCAACCGCAGCACGGCATGGACGGGCAACAGGGGGCAGCGGCGAGGGCGACCGCGCCATCCGGGCACGACTCGCCCGGATCGGTTTGGGTGTTGCAATCACCCGGCGGATCGGCTTGACTTCGCGGACGTGCGCGTTCCTCGGGCCCGATTTTCGTATGTTCATGAGGCGATGGAAGTGGAAGGCTTGGCCGCAAGATCAGGTGAGCCCCAATCGCCCGAGCCCGAGGATGCGCTGGCGAAGATCGTCATCTCGACGCCGATCAGCATCATCGTGCCGACCTTCCGCGAGGCCGAGAACATCCCCGAACTCATCCGCCGCGTCCGCGCGCTGAAAGAGGCGCAGGGTATTTCCGTCGAACTCATCTTCATGGACGACAACAGCCGCGACGGCAGTGTCGAAGCCGTCGCCGATGCGGGGCTGGACTGGGTCAGGATCGTCGAGCGCGATGGCGAGCGCGGCCTCAGCCCGGCGGTGATCGATGGCTTTCGGCTGGCGCGCAACCCCGTTCTGGTGTGCATGGATTGCGACCTGAGTCACCCACCCGAGAAGATCCCCGCGCTTGTACTGGCGCTCTCTTCCGGCCAGCAATTCGTGATCGGATCGCGCTATGTCCATGGCGGCTCGACCGATGACGACTGGGGCATGATGCGCTGGCTGAACAGCCGCATCGCCACCCTGCTGGCGCGCCCGCTGACCACGGCGCGTGATCCCATGTCCGGCTTCTTCGCGCTGCGCAAGGATGATTTCGAGAAAGCGCAGGACCTCAATCCGGTCGGCTACAAGATCGGCCTGGAACTGATCGTGAAGTGCGGGTTCGAGAATGTCGGCGAGGTGCCGATCCACTTTTCCGACCGCGTTCACGGCGAAAGCAAGCTGACGCTGAAAGAGCAGCTGAAATACCTGCAGCATGT
>PXES01000064.1 GCA_003564655.1 Paracoccaceae bacterium | reverse complement strand
GGGCGCGCGCCCCCGGTTGCCCGGTTGCCCGGGGGCGCGTGGAGTTCCGCTTGCGTAGCTTGCAGGCCTGTGAGCGGCGTCACGGCAGCGCCGTCTGAGAGATGACGTCTTCGGCGCGCCGGGCTCATCCCGAAATCTGTTCGCGCAGCACCGAGGCGGTCATCGACAGGAACAGGTAGATGCCGAGGAAGATCAGGAAGGCCAGCGCCGAATATTCCAGCTTGCGCGGATAGGTCGGGTCGTCCGGGGCCACGGGGGCGACCGAAAGGGCGAGGTAGCGCACCTGGCGGCTGACCTCGATGCGCGCGCTCTCGAGTTGCTGCATCGCCTGGGCGCGCATCATCTCGCGGGTCTGCACTTCGGCCTCGGCCATGATCAGCTCGCTCTGGATGCGCGCCAGCGAGCCGCCATTCTCGCCGCCCCGGGTCATCGAGCCGCGCAGGTTCTCGATCTCGCTGCGCAGCGCCTCTTCGCGGCGTTCAAGCTGCTCGACCCGCGCGGTGCTGGGGCGCGGGTTCGAGCGCAGATCCTGCAGGCTGAAGCGCGTCTGCGTCAGTTCGGTCTCGAGCGCCGATATCTGCTGCGAGAGCAGCGACACCTCGACCTCGCCCGACAGCACCGACGAGCGCTCTTGCAGATCGACCACCGCCTGCCGCGCAACATTGAGGTTCTCCTGCGCCTCCTCGAGGCTGGCGCGGGCCTCGCCCAGCTGGCTGTCGCGCAGGCGCTGGGTCATCCGGTCGACATGCTCTTCCGCGAAGCGGATCAGCGCGCGGGCGAAGCGTTCGCTGTCCTCAGGCGTGGCGGCGCGCACCTCCATGCGGACCACGCCCTCGGTCGGGTCATAGCCGATCTGGACCACACGGCCATAGAGCTTGTACGCCTCTTCCGACGAGGCATCGGGCTCGAGACGGCGGATCAGGTCGATATGGTCCTGCTGGAAATGCGCCTTGAACCCTTCTTCCTCGTCCAGCCGCAGCATCGCGGCGCGCGATTGCAGGAAGGCCTGCACCGAGGCGGCCTCGCTCTGGCCGCCCAGCCCCATGCCAGAGGCCGAGGGCAGCAGACCAGACATCGCCCCGATTCCGTTCTGACTGTCGGCCTGCTGGATGATGAGCTGGCTTTCGGTGCCATAGAGGGGCGTGGCGATCATGTAGAAATACCACGTCACGAGGAAGGTCGGCAGCGTCACGAAGACCAAGAGCCGCGCGCCCAGCGCCAGCAGCCGCTTGCGGCGCCGACGGGCGATGTCGCCGCGCACGCGGCGCAATTCCTTCTCGCGTTCGGCGGCGATGCGCGCCATGCGATCCTTGGCGGTGGTGACCGGGTCGCCCTGGTCGGTCGTGGCGGGCGCGCTTTCGGGGCGGGTGGCAAGCGCGCGGCCGGGCTCGGCGTCGGATTTCACCATCTCGAGCATGGTAGCGCGGGCGAAGGGGTCGATGCCGCGCGCGCGCAGGGTCGCCACGGCCTCATAGGGCGAGCTGGCGCGCACGCCATGTTTCTGGGCAACGCGCATTGCCATGCGCAGCTGCCGCGCGGTCAGCCCTTCGGCGCGCACGGCGTCGACCCCGGTGGCGGGCGGAGTGTCGGCTTTCGACCTGTCCTGACGCGGGCGCTTGGACACGACGACGGCGGAGGGCGGGGCGGTCGTCTTCTCCTCGTCGGCAAGCGCGGGTGGCTCGGCGGTGCGCGGTTGCGGCGCGATGTCTTCCTGCGCCTGCGCGCTCACCGGTTCCGGCGCGTCGGTGGTCGGCCGTGTCTCGCCCCCGGATTTGCGCAGCCGGAAGCGCCTGGGTTTAATCGGCGTAGTCATAGAGTTCCCTGGCGTCTTCCAGCGTGTCGAAGAAATACAGCTTGCCGTCGTGCAGCACAGCAGCCGAGTTGCAGAATTTCGACAGGATTTCCGCCTGGTGCGAGACGATCACCAGCGTCGACTGCTCGAACCGCTCGCGCATGATCGCGCCCGCGCGGCGGTTGAAGGCGATGTCGGTGGTGCTGGGCATCCCTTCATCGATGAGATAGAGGTCAAAATTCATCGCCATCATCAGCGCCAGCGACAGCCGCGACCGCATTCCCTGGCTGTAGGTGCCCATAGGCATGTAGAAATATTCGCCGATATCGCACAGCCAGCGGCAGAACGCCTCGACCTCATCCGGGTCGAGGCTGTAAAGCGCGGCGATGTAGCGGACATTCTCGGTCGCGGTGTGCTTGGTGTTCAGCCCGCCCATGAAGCCCAGCGGAAAGGACACGCTGCAATTGCGCCGGATCACCCCTTCATCGGGTTTTTCCAGCCCGGCCATCATGTTGATGACCGTCGTCTTGCCCGTGCCGTTCCTTGCGAGGATGCCGAGATTCATGCCGCAGCGGACCGTGAAGCTCGCATTGTCGAGGATGACCTTGCGCTTGGTCCCCGTCCAGAAGGATTTGCTTACGTCCACGAATTCCAGCATCGCTGCCTGCCCGACCCTGTGTGCGCGGGGATATGGCAGCGCATCTGCCATATGCCTGACCCCGACTGCCCGCTTGCCCGGCACCTGAGCGCGCGCCGCAAGCATCCTGTCGGGTCACCCTGCAGATGTTATGCGCCGATATCGAGCGTTCGGCAATCCTTGCACATCTGCGGTAAAGGCCGTGTGAACACGACCGACCCCGCGCTTGC
>PXES01000408.1 GCA_003564655.1 Paracoccaceae bacterium | reverse complement strand
GGGCGGGAGATGCAAGCAGTCTCATGGAACACCTTGTAGTGTGACGGCGGCAGGCGCCGCGCAACGAGCAACGCGACAGGACCCACGAACCATCTATTCGAATGTTAAGAGATGCTTAGTATCTTTGGGCGCCCGGATCATGTGAAAAAAGGTCAAATTGTGATGAATCTGGGACATAAGGGCGGAATTTGTCGCGGCACCATGAACAAAGGATGAAGTCGCGCAACTCTGTTTCAGAAAACCGCACCAAGGGCGACCGCGATCCCTCCAGATGCCGTCTCGCGCGCCCCCGGTGCTGCCTCGGGACGAATCGGCGCCTGCACGGAATCGTCCTCAGAATGCCGCACCCTGTCCGCATTTCGGCTTGAATGCCGCCATTGCAGGGATGTACTCGTATGATCAGGCAGCGCAAGTCGCGCAACGGGGTTCCGACACAGGACATGGCGCATGGCTTCAGCTCATATCTGGACCATTTCGGGTTCCATCAGCGGCCCTTCTCCCTGACGCCGGACCCGGAATTCCTGTACTGGTCCGATGCCGCCCGTGGCGTCTACACGATGCTGCAGTACGGCCTTGCCACACGCGCGCCCATCACGCTGATAACGGGCGAGATCGGGGCCGGCAAGACCATCCTGCTGCAGCATTTCATCGAGGAGATCGAGGATGATGACACGCTCTCGATCGCGCTGGTCACCAATACCCGCCCGCAGACCCGTGAAATCCTGCAATGGCTGCTGCCCGAGCTGACCAAGGCCGATATCAGCGACGAAGCCAAATTCCTGCGCGTGCAGGAATTCCTGGTGCGCGAATACAATGAAGGGCGGCGCGTGCTGCTGGTGATCGACGAGGCGCAGAACCTGCCCTTCGAGGCGCTGGAAGAACTGCGGATGCTGACCAACATCAATCTGGGCAAGGAAGAGGTGCTGCAGCTTTTCCTGATCGGCCAGCCGGAGTTGCGCGACCATGTCCGCCGCCCCGAGCTGATCCAGTTCGCCCAGCGCATCGCGGCGAATTATCACCTGCCCTACATGCAGGCCGAGACCGTGATGCGCTACATCGCGCATCGCCTGCAGGTCGCGGGCGGGCGCCCCGGCGTGTTCAGCAAGCAGGCCGCGCTGAAGGTGCATGAATTCACGGGCGGGGTGCCGCGGCTGATCAACCAGCTTTGCGACATGTCGCTGTCCTATGCCTTCGCGCAGGACGACGCGATGGTGAAAGCCGCAACAGTGCAGGCCGTGGTTGATGACGGCATCTTCTTCGCGCCCTTCACGCCAACGCCGAGATAGGCCCGCGTCGCGCCTCTACCAGTGGCCGGTATTCTCCATGCTCGCCCAGGGTTCCTGCGGCGGCAGCGCGTCACCTGCCTGAAGCAGCTCGATCGAGATGTTGTCGGGCGAGCGGACAAAGGCCATGCTCCCGTCGCGCGGGGGGCGGTTGATGGTCACGCCCGCTTCCTGCAACGTGGCGCATTTGGCGTAGATGTCCTCGACCTGATAGGCGAGGTGGCCGAAATGGCGGCTGTCCGACGGCAGGCCGTCATCGCCGTCCCAGTTCCAGGTCAGCTCGACCGGGCACTCCGGCTGGCCCGGCGGCGCGAGAAAGACCAGCGTGAAGCGGCCCTGCTCGCTCTCCACGCGGCGGGTCTCCTCGAGGCCGAGCAGCTTGTAGAAGGCGATCGAGGCATCGAGGTCTTTCACCCGGACCATCGTGTGCAGGTATTTCATGGCGTGTCTCCTCTGGTGTCGTGTTCCCGCGCGCGCCCGCTCTGGACGGCGCGCCCACCCACCCACCGTTGCGCGCTGTCCAGAGCGGGCGCGCGGGTGGAGTTGCCGCCACCCTATCGCGCCGTGCGGCAGGTTCAAGGCATGGGAGCCAATGCGCTGTGGCCCTGGGAGTGTGCGCGGATGGAGGGTTGGCGAGGGCAGGGCCGCAAACAGGTTTGAAACGCGCGCGGGGCGGACCTATACAGGCGGGGCTGGCTGCCCGAGGACCGATTGCCCATGACCAACCCAACTGCCGCGATGCTCGTGATCGGCGACGAGATCCTCTCGGGCCGGACGCGCGATTCGAACATGCATTTCCTGGCCCGGCACCTGACCGAGCGCGGCATCACCCTGTGCGAGGCGCGGATGGTGCCTGACGTGCAAGACCGGCTTGTTGCCGCGCTTGACGCGTTGCGGACGCGCTACGACCATGTCTTCACCTCGGGCGGGATCGGACCGACCCATGACGACATCACTGCGGATGCTGTGGCGGCGGCGTTTGGCGTGCCGCTGGGGATCCGCGACGATGCCCGCGCGATCCTAGCAGCGCATTACGAGCGCACGGGGTTGGAGCTGAACGCCGCGCGGCTGCGCATGGCGCGCATCCCCGAGGGTGCGGTGCTGATCGAGAATCCGGTCTCGGCGGCGCCGGGGTTCTCCTTGGGCAATGTGCATGTGATGGCGGGCGTTCCGGCGGTGTTCGAGGCGATGGTGGCCTCGGTGCTGGCGCGGATCGCGGGCGGGCAGGCGCTGTTCAGCCAGTCCCTGACCATCCCGCGCGGCGAGGGTGAGATCGCGGGTGATCTGGCGGAACTGGCCGCCGCCAATCCTGACCTGTCGATCGGTTGCTACCCGTTCCAGCGTGACGGGGCATTCGGGGCGACTGTCGTGGTGCGGGGGGC
>PXES01000383.1 GCA_003564655.1 Paracoccaceae bacterium | reverse complement strand
TACTAAGCATCTCTTAACATTCGAATAGATGGTTCGTGGGTCCTGTCGCGTTGCTCGTTGCGCGGCGCCTGCCGCCGTCACACTACAAGGTGTTCCATGAGACTGCTTGCATCTCCCGCCCGCCTGCCCAGCGTCGGCAGCCCGGCCCCGAGCATCGACGAGGCGACGCGCCACGCCCTGCGCGGCAGCTTTTATCGCGGCTTCGGCAAGCGCATGCTCGATCTGGGCCTGGTGCTACTCCTGCTGCCGATCGTGCTGCCGGTGATCCTCGTCGTCGCGCTGACCCTGCTGATCGGGGGACATTCGCCGTTCTATATCCAGAAGCGGCTGGGCTTTGGCGGGCGCGAGTTCAGGCTGTGGAAATTCCAGACCATGTATCCCGATGCGGACCGGATGCTCGACGCCATTCTCGCGCGCGACCCGGTGCGCCGCGCAGAATGGCAATCGACGCAGAAACTCAAGGATGACCCGCGCATCACGCCGATGGGCCATTTCCTGCGCCGCACCTCGATCGACGAATTGCCGCAATTCTGGAACGTTCTGAGGGGCGATATGAGCCTGCTTGGTCCGCGCCCGATGTTGCCCGACCAGAAAGAGCTCTACGGCGCGGCCTTCCCGGTCTATGCGTCGCTGCGCCCCGGGATCTCGGGCGCGTGGCAGGTCTCGGATCGCAACGACGCGCATTTCCACCGTCGCGCCGAGAGCGACGTCGCCTATGCCCGCGACCTGAGCTTCGCACTCGACCTGCGCCTTGTGCTGCAGACCGTCCGCACGGTGCTTCGCAGCACCGGATATTGATCGGCGTATGCGTCTGATCCACCGCAAAGGCCGCGAGATGGCAGAGCGCAGCGCGCACTTGCATCCGGTCGAGGAGAGTGTCAAAGCCGCGCTCATGTCACCGCAAAGCGTCACTCTACCGACGCGGTCCAACAGCCGCGCCGTGATCTGGTTGGTCGCGCTGACCTGCCTGCCAGAGATCGTGCTGACCCTGCTGGAGACATCGCCCTTCGGTGGTGGCAACCTGCGCGGCACCGCGATGATGCTGGGCGCATTCTGGAACGGTCTGCTGAACGGGTGGGAGCCGGTCTACGCCTTCCAGCGCGAGGTGATGTTTGTCAGCTACGCGCTGCTGCATGGCGGGCTCTTGCACCTGATCGGAAACATGATCGCCGTGCTGGCGCTGGGCGGCATCGCCGTGGCGCGCATCGGCGAGCGGGGCTTCCTGCTGCTTTACGTCATCACGGCCATCGGCGGCGCGGCAGGCTTCGCGCTCTTGTCGAACAGCGAGGCGCCGATGGTGGGCGCATCGGGTGCTGTGTTCGGGCTGATCGGCGCGTGGAAGTTCTGGGAATGGCAGGCGCGCCAGCATCGCGGCAGTTCGATGCGCCCGCTCTGGCGCTCGCTGATCGGGCTGGCGCTGCTGAACGTGATCCTGTGGCTGGCGCTCTCGGGGCTGCTGGCGTGGGAGGCGCATCTGGGCGGCTTCATCGCCGGGGTACTGTTCGCAGCGATCGTCACCCCGACCCTGCGGCACCGCATCTGACCCCCCGCCCCCGCAACGGGAACAAGCGCCCGCGAGAGGGTCATGGGCCGCAGTAACCACGGGGGACCCTTCTCTTTCGCGCACGTCACTGCAGGACCAGACCACCCTCGCGTTCCAGAAAACGAACCACCTCGGGCACCCCCAGATTCTCGCGCAGCCGCGCCATGACGTATGGCCGCGCCCCGCGCGCGGCGCGGGTATCGGCCTCGAGCTGGACCAGATCGACGCCCACATGCGGTGCCAGATCGGTCTTGTTGACGACCAGCAGATCCGATTTCGCCAGCCCTGGCCCGCGCTTTCGGGGAATATCCTGCCCGGCGGCGGTGTCGATCACATAGATGGTCAGATCCGCCAGTTCCGGCGAGAAGGTCGCAGCCAGATTGTCGCCCCCCGATTCGATCAGGATCAACTCGAGCCCCGGGATCTGGCGGTTCAGGTCGGCCACCGCCGCCAGGTTGATGCTTGCATCCTCGCGGATCGCCGTGTGCGGGCAGCCGCCCGTCTCGACCCCGCGGATACGGTCGAGCGGCAACACCTGCGCGCGCATCAGCGCCTCGGCATCCTCGCGCGTGTAGATGTCATTGGTGATGACCGCCATCGAGCATCGCGGGGCAAGCGCCTGCGCCAGCATCGCGGTCAGCGTGGTCTTGCCCGACCCCACCGGACCCCCGATACCGACCCGCAAGGGACCATGTCTGCTCATGTCCGGAACAACCTTATTTCGCTGGTTTCATGGGCAAAGGCCGCCATCTCGGCGGCAAGGCAGGACTGGCCCAGATCATCGGGCGCCGCGCGGGCGGCCTGCGCGCTCAGATCGGGCAAGACCGACAGCAGCCGCGCCAGCACGCCATGCCCGTCGCTTTGACCGAGCGGCACCAGCCGGATGGCGATGAGGCAGAGATTGGTCGCAAAGGCCTGCAGATGGGCGGCGATCACCTCCTCGGGCGGCAAGCCGAGCGGGCGCGCGGCCTCGGCCACGGCCAGCGGCAGCGGACGGGCGGGCAGGTCGCGCCCGGTGATCGCGGCGACCGTGCGGGCAAAGGCCGCGCCCTGCTCGCGCGCCTCGATCAGCCGCTCGGCACAGGGTTGCAGCGCCACATGCAACGCCTCCAGATGGTCGAGATCGGC
>PXES01000205.1 GCA_003564655.1 Paracoccaceae bacterium | reverse complement strand
CCCCCGGGGTGAGAGGGGGCGGATCATTCCTGGATGATCAGCACGACATTGCCGTTTCCGTGCTGGGTGGTGCGGGCGGTGTTGCCGCTGCCGGTCTGGATCACGCCGATGGCGTTGCGATGCCCGCCCTGCGTGACGGTCGCCTCATTGCGGCAGCCCATCTGCGCGACACCGACGATGTTGCGCCGCCCGTCCTGGGCCGTGTCGGCGACATTGCGGCAGCCGCTCTGGCCCACCGTCACCCGGTTGCGCGCACCATCCTGCGTGTTGAAGGACAGGTTCGAGCGCCCGCGCTGGGTGATCGCGACGCACTGGCGGTGCCCGGTCTGGGCGGTGGCGGCGCTGTGGTCGCGGCCCCATTGCTCGACCGTGACGCGGCTCGATCCGGCCTCGGCGGGCAGGCTGGTCAGCGCGACGACAAGCGCCAGCGCGGCGCCACCGATGGTCCGGGGCAAATTCGTGGGAAGGGCGTGTGGCATGGTCTGTCTCCTGTTGCGATGGGACCGACGGGGCATGCAGCCTGCTGTCCCGCCAGGTCGAGTGCGGTCTGATCCGCTGCAAACAGGGTCGGCCCGCCGCGTTCCGCCACGCAATATCGGCCCCCTGTCAGGCGATGACGGGGGCAGCGTTATCGGATAGCGGCAGCCGGGCCGGGCTCGCGCGCACAGCAAAGCGCCGGGCGGCGCTTGCCCGTCCGGCGCCGATTTTGCACGTCAGTGTCTGAACTTGGCGCTGTCAGCGGCGCTCGCGCAGCTTGCCCAATTCGCGGTCAAGCACATTGCGCAACTTGTCCACTGCCCCTGTCACCGCCGATTGCAGCGTGTCGGCGGCATGGGTCGCAGTGACCGGCTGGCGGCTCTGGATGCGCGCCTCGACCATGCAGCGCTTGTCGTCGGGGCCATGCTTGGCGGCGTTCTCGTCCTTCAAATGCACTTCGATCCGGGTGATCGGCCCGGCGATATTGCCGAGCTTGGACTTCACCACCGATTCGACGAATCGCACGACATCCTCGCGCCCAGCAATCGTATTATCGGTGTTGACCTGAATCTGCATCGTGCACTCTCCTTGTTGCCTGCCCCTGACCTATGTGCCCGATGCGAGGGGCGCAATGCTCAGGCGCGCAGATACTCGATCAGCGTGCAGCCCGGCCCGTCGCTACGCAACGGGTGGCGCGCTACCTCGCGCCAGTCATCCGGGTCGATGGCCGGGAAGAAGGTGTCGGCATCGGGCACATCCAGCGCAACCTCGGTGATCAGCAGACGGTCGGCCTGCGGCAACAGCGCGGCGTAGATGCCCGCGCCGCCGATGGCGTAGTGGCGGAAATAGCCGCGCGCGCGGGCTGCCGCGCAAGCCTGGTCCAGCGGCATGACCAGCGCCCCCTCCTCGGCCAGGGGCTGCGAGGTGACGACGATGTTCAACCGCCGGGGCAGTGGGCGGCGCGGCAGGCTTTGCCATGTCCGCCGCCCCATGATCACCGCGCCGCCCAGCGTTTCGCGCTGAAAGGCGGCCAAGTCCTCGGGGGCGTGCCAGGGGATCGCGCCCCCCTGCCCGATCGCGCCACCACGCGCCCGCGCCACGATCACGCTCAGCACTATTCAGACCGCCACGGGCGCGCGCAGGGCGGGATGGGGGTCGTAGCCCTCGACCTCGAAATCCTCGTAGCGGAAATCGAAGAGGCTGCCTGGCTGGCGCAGCAGACGCATTCGCGGCAGCGGGCGCGGGTCGCGCGAGAGTTGCGTTTGCACCTGCTCCATATGGTTGGAGTAGATATGCGCATCGCCCAGCGTGTGCACGAACACCCCCGGTTTGAGCCCGCAGACCTGCGCAAGCATCATCTGCAACAGCGCGTAGGATGCGATGTTGAATGGCACGCCCAGGAACATGTCCGCCGAACGCTGGTAGAGTTGCAGATGCAGCCGCCCGTCCAGCACCCGCACCTGCCAGAGCGTGTGACAGGGCGGCAGCGCCATCTGCGGCACATCGACCGGATTCCACGCCGAGACGATCAGCCGACGGCTGTGCGGGGTGGTCCTGATCTGCTCGACCAGCGCGGCGATCTGGTCGACCCCGCCGAAATCGCGCCACTGACGGCCATAGACCGGGCCAAGCTCACCGTTTGCATCGGCCCATTCATTCCAGATGCTGACACCGTTTCGCTGCAGATAGGCAATATTCGTGTCGCCCGCGAGGAACCACAGCAACTCGTGGATCACCGATTTCAGATGCACCCGTTTGGTCGTGACCAGCGGGAACCCGTCGGCAAGGTCATAGCGCATCTGCATCCCGAAAACCGACAGGGTGCCGGTACCGGTGCGATCCTCGGACGGGGTGCCGTGATCGAGAATGTGTTGCAATGCATCCAGATACTGTCTCACACGTTCCCCCACCTACAGCATGATGTGCCCGAAAGGTCACCATGCCCGGATTCGCCCCGCGTGAAAAGAGGCTATGCGCCCCTGCTCGCCGCAAGATCGAAAGAGGCGACCGGCGCTGCATTTCCATGTTACTCGGCAGCACCCCTGACGGAGAGCTCACGCCACCGGGCAAAGCCGGAAAATGGGAATTTCACGCCCCCCACAGGCAAGTTACCGCGCACTCGCAGAAACACGGCAGCTTGATATACGTTTTTCACGGGCAACGTCGTCGGGATCGAAGGCGAGTTCAGCCCCGCTCAGCTTGGAACCTTTGATATCCTGATCGGCGACCGCGTGCGCTGGGGCAGGGCATTCCATGCCAGCTATGGCCTGAAGCTTTCGGATGACGGGCGCACATTGTTGAGCCTCAAGGCCGGGCCGGGCGTGGTGCAGACCGGCCTTGGCGGGTCGTCCGACAGCGCGCTGGGGCTGAGCGTCGGGCTGGACGTCGATCACATGATCACCGACCAGATCATGCTTCGCGGGTCACTGCGGGGCGGGTTGACCAACCAGCTTTGCAGTCAGGATATGAACGCGCGCGCCGGCGGGGCGGGGGTCGGGCTCGGCTTCAAGTTCTGACGTCGCGCGGACCGCGACTATCGCCTAAGGGCCGCGCGTGGCCGCGCGTGGCCCTTTCGCCTCTCAAGACCGCCGGGCGAGTGCGGCGTTGCGCAGATCTTCCATCAGTTCGGCCAGCAGACCGGCCCCGCGTTCGTCCTGCAGCGCGCCGTCTGCATTGAACGCTTCGGACGGGTTGGCGACCAGCACCTCGGGGCCCTGCAACAGATACGGGCGGAACGCCACCATCATCAGCCGCAACGCGAATTGCGTGCGCTCGCCCCCGGCGCGCCCGGCAGAGGCCGAGACGATCGCCACCGGCTTGCCGGCCCAAGGGTGCCCGCCCCGGCTGAGCCAGTCGAGCGCGTTCTTCAGCACCCCGGGCGGGGCCTTGTTGTATTCCGGGCAGGCGATGATCACCGCATCGGCCCCGGCCACGAGTTCCTTGAGCGCTGTCACCTCGGACGGCATTCCCTCTGCCTCGAGATCGCCGTCATAAAGCGGCAGGCGCAGATTTCCTTCGGTGAAGTCAGCCGGGCCGAAGGCATCGGCAGCAGCCCGCAGCAGCACCCGGTTCCACGAATCGCGCCGCAAGGAACCGCACAAACCCACAAGTTTCAAATCGGTCATCGTCTTTCCTTTCGTCAGCCGCGCCTCTAGCTATGTCGTGACCGGAACAAGGCAATTGCGGCGCACGCGCCGCTGGAGGGAAAACACGATGGCGCAGCGGCATGGCGGGCAGATATTGGTCGATCACCTCAAGGCGCAGGGGGTCCGCCGGGTCTTTTCGGTGCCCGGCGAGAGCTTTCTTGCGGCGCTGGACGGGCTCTACGACTCCGGTATCGAGAACATCGTCTGCCGCCATGAGGGCGGCGCCGTGATGATGGCCGAGGCACATGCCAAGCTGACCGGCCAGCCGGGCATCGCTTTCGTCACGCGCGGGCCGGGGGCCACGAACGGTTCGGCCGGGATCCATGTCGCGCGACAGGATTCGACGCCGGTGATCCTGTTCGTGGGCCAGATCGACAATCGCCACCGCGACCGCGAGGCGTTTCAGGAGGTGAACTACCGCGCCTTCTTCTCGCCTATCGCCAAGTGGGCCGCCGAGGTGGACCAGATCGAGCGGCTGCCGGAATACCTGTCCCGCGCCTTTCATGTCGCACGCGCGGGGCGGCCCGGTCCAGTGGTGCTGGCACTGCCCGAGAACATGCTCTCGGCAAGCGCTGATGTGCCCGACATCCCGCCAGTGGCGCCGATGCCGCCCTCGGTCTGTGGTGAGCAGATCGACGCGATCCTCGAGATGCTGTGCCGCGCCGAACGCCCGCTTGTCATTGCGGGCGGGTCGGTATGGTCGACTGATGCGGCGACAGGACTGGCCGAGTTTGCCCGGAACTTCGGCCTGCCGGTCTGCGCGACCTTCCGGCGGATGGACCGTATCGACAATCGCCACCCGAATTATGCGGGTGATCTGGCCGTCGGGATGAACCCCGCCCTTGCGCAGCGGATGCGCGATGCCGACTGCCTGCTGGTGCTGGGCGCGCGGCTGGGCGATATCGCGACCGGCAGCTACGAGCTGGTCGACCCTGCGGCGCCCGGCAAGACGATCATCCATGTCCACCCCGACCCGGACGAGCTGGGCCGCGTCTTTCGACCCGATCTGGGTCTTGCCGCGCCGGCGGTCGATGTGATCGCACGGCTGGCACGGCGCGAGCCCCCCGACCGCCCCGACTGGAGCGCCTGGACGCAGGCGGCGCGCGCCGACTACCTCGACTGGGTCACCCCGCGCGAGACTCCGGGCGCTGTCAAGCTGGAGCAGGTGATCCACCAGCTCTCCGAGGAACTGCCCGAGAATGCCATCGTCACCAACGGGGCGGGCAACTACGCCGCCTTCCTGCACCGCTATCTGCGGGCGCGGGCCTTTCCGGGGCATCTGGCGCCGACTTCGGGTTCGATGGGCTATGGCTTTCCTGCCGCGATTGCAGCGCGGCTGCAGCACCCCGAGCGGCCGGTGATCTGCTTTGCCGGGGATGGCTGTTTCCAGATGACCCTGAACGAGATGTCCACGGCGCAGCAATACGGGGACGAGCTGCTCGTGATCGTGTGCAACAACGGACAATACGGCACGATCCGGATGCACCAGGAAAAGACCTATCCGGGACGGGTGAGCGGCACGCAGATGTTCAACCCCGACTACGCGGCGCTGGCGCGCGCCTATGGTGCACATGGCGAGCGGGTGGAGCGCACAGAGGACTTCCTGCCCGCGCTGGCCCGCGCGCGCGATGCGGGCGGGCTTGCGGTGATCGAGTTGGTGCTCGACGGGGATGCGTTGTCGCCGGGGCTGACGGTCGCGGGGGCGCGGGCGCTGGCAACGACATAGCGCCCCGGCGCGATGCCGTTCAAGCGCAGGTTCTGCCCTGTCGCGATCGTCTCTCGAACCACGTTCGGATGGCTTTCACGGGGCTGATCACCGCGTATGGGGACAGGACGTGCCGACCCATGCGGCTGGTCCGAAATCGCCGTCGGGGCGTGCAAGGGCGGGCGGGTGGGCACGGCCCAGGGGCGCTTTCGGGCCAGCCGCGCGACAGCGCCGCAGCGCGCGGATCAGCCGGGCCGTGCAAAACAGCCCGGTCCGGGGCCGGGCTCACCCCGGCCGCACCTCTCCCGCACGACGCCGCTTGCCGCGCCACAGCCCCAGCGCCCCCGCTACCCAGACCACACCAAGCCCCACGGTTGCGCCCCCGAGGAACAGCACCAGCGCGCCACGCAGCGGGTCGCCGTCACCCGCGATCCCGGCCAACAGCCCCGGCAGCCCGCCCGAGACGATCACCGTCCCGAAGGTCACCGCGAACCACGCCGCAAGCGCCAGCGCCGCGAGCAAGGGCAGCGCCAGCACCCCGGGCGCAGGCCGGGCGAGCGCGCGCTGCAACGACACTATATGACGGCGGATGTCATGGCCGATGGCCAGCACGGCCGGCACCAGCAGCAGAACGACGACCATCCCGAAGCCCAGCCCGTAGACCAGCGTGATGACCGTCGGCAGCAGGAACGCCGCCTGCGTCGACTGCTCGAACATCAGCGGGCTGAGCCCCAGCACCGTGGTCAGTGTTGTCAGCAGCACCGGGCGGAGCCGGTCGCAGGTGGCATCGGCGATGGAGGGGATCAATCCGCGATCCTGCGCATACTGGTCCACGGTCGTCACCAGCACGATCGAGTCGTTGATGATGATCCCCACCATCCCCATCACGCCAACGATGGAGAACATGCTCATCGCGACGCCCCAGCTCATATGGCCGTAGATCACACCGATCAGTCCGAACGGTATCACTGCCATGACGACAAGCGGTCGCGCCCAGCTCGAGAACACCCAGGCGAGCGTCAGGTAGATCAGCACCAGGCACAGCGCCAGGCCGATGGCGGCATCGGACAGGAAAGCCCTCTCCTGCTCGGCCTGCCCCGAAAGCCGGGTGGTGATCCCAAAATCGGCTTCCAGATCGGGCAGGATGCGCTCGGTCAGCGCGCGGCTGACTTCGCGCGCGCGGGCCGGGTCATCCTCGGACAGATCGCCCGAGACCGTCACCACGCGAATGCCGTTCTCGCGCCGGACGCTGGAGAAGCCCTGACGCTCGGTGACCGAGACGATGTCGCCCAGCAGCACATGACTGCCCGAGGGGCTGCGCATCTGCATCGAATCGAGGAAATCCGCCGCGCGCTCGGCTTCGGGCACCTCGACCCGGATGCGGCCCGTGCGCAGCCCGTCGGGGAAGGTCGCGGCCTCGATCCCTGACAGCCGGTTGCGCAAGTCGCGCGAGAGGCCGTCCACAGTAAAGCCCAGCGCCTGCCCCTGCGGCGTCAGTTGTAGGATCAGTTCTTGCTTGTCATAGGGCATGTTGTCCTCAAGCCCCGAGACTTCAGGGAAGGGCACGAGGGCGGCGCGCAGCGCGTCGGCCGCTTCCTTCAGCGTCTCGGCATCCGCGCCGCTGAGATCGGCCGACAGCGTGTCGCCCCCCGGCCCGCCACCCCAGGACCGGAAGCTCAGCTCTTCCAGCCGGGGATGCGGCTGCACCTCTTCCTCGATCATCGCGGCGAAGGCGAAGCTGGTAACAGGACGAAAATCGGCATCGACCAGATCGATCGAGATGCCGCCCAGCAAATCGGCCTCCTTGTTCTCGGCCGAGGCCAGCGCGCGGCCACTATTGCCGCCCAGTTCAGCCAGCGCGAAGGTCACCGGGTTGGTCCCCGACTGGTCCTCGATCCGCGCCGCGACGGCTTGGGTGGCGCGCTGCAATTCGCGCAGGGCGGCCCGGGTGTCGTCGCGGGTGGCGCCATCCGTCATTACGATATTGCCGGTGATCGAGCCCTGTTCAGGCGGCGCGAAGAAGCGGAAGGGCAGATTGCCGCTGACCAGATTCGCGGTCTGGACGGTCAGCAGCGCGATCAGCGCGGCGACAACCGGGTAGCGCGCCGCGATCACCAGCCGCATCAGCGGCCGGAAGGCATGTTCACGCACCCAGCGGAAGCCGCGATTGACCTGGCGCGAGGGCCAGTCATACCAGCGTTCCTTCAGCCCGCTGGCGATGGCATGATACATGTGGTTGGGCAGGATCAGAAAGCACTCGACCAGCGAGGCGATCAGCACCGCGATCACAGTCAGCGGAATGTCGGCGATCAGCGTGCCAAAGCGCCCGCCGACGATGATCAGCGCGCCGAAAGCCAGAACCGTGGTGATGGTGGCGGCGAACACGGGTTGCGCCATGCGGGTGGCGGCGTTCTCGGCCGCCTGCGCGGGGGCCTCGCCCAGTTCGCGGGCGCGGTAATCGGCGTGCTCACCCACGACGATGGCGTCATCCACCACGATCCCCAACGTGATGATCAGCGCGAAAAGCGAGATCATGTTGAAGCTCAGCCCCAGCAGATACATCACGGCAATCGCCGCCAGCATCGCCGCCGGGATGCCCGCCGAGACCCAGAAGGCCGTGCGCGCGTTCAGGAACAGGAACAGCAACACCACCACCAGCCCCAGCCCCAAGAGCCCGTTCTTGACCAAAAGCCAGATCCGCCCCGAGATGAATTCCGCACGGGTCGAGACCAGCTCGATCCGCGTGCCCTCGGGCAGGGCGCTGGTCATGGCTGCGGCGACCTCTTCGACCCGCGACTGGATGGCAATCGCATCGCCGCGTTGCGAGCGGTCCACCCGCAGGGTAATCGCCGGATCCTCGCCCACGAAATAGGCCCGGTCACGGTCGACGCGGCCCTGCGCAATCTCGGCCACATCGCCCAGCCGCAGGGTCGAGCCGTCGGACAGGGTACGCAGGCCGATATCGCGGACCTCTTCGGCGGTGCGGCGCTCGGTCCCCGTGCGCACGCGCGAGACGCCCGAGGCGAGATCGCCGGTTGGCTCGGCCGAAACGGTCGCGCCGATGGCCTGGGCGATCTCGGCCATGGTCAGATCATGCGCGATCAGGTTGCGGGTCGACACCTCGACCATCACCTCGGCGCTGGCAATTCCGCTGATCGAGACGCGGGTAATCCCCTGATCGTAAAGCCGCGCGGCGAATTCATCGGCGAAGCGCGCAAGTTGCTCGACCGCAACCGGGCCAGAGACGACGACATTGGTGACGCGGTCGGCCCAGCTCGACCGGCGGCTGACCGGGTCCTCGGCATCGTCCGGCAGGTTGCCGACACTGTCGAGCGCATCCTGCACATCGGAATTGGCGCGCGACATGTCCCAGCCGGTCTCGAACTCGATGGTGAACGTCGCGCGCCCCTCGCGCGCGCGGGTCGAGACGGCGCTCACCCCCTCGACCGCCTGCAGGGTCGGCCCGACCACTTGCACAATCCCGCGATCCACATCTTCCGCCCCGGCGCCGGGCCAGGCGATATCGACCGTGACGTTATCAACCACGACATCGGGGAAGAACTGCGCGCGCATCTGCGGAATGGCGGCGAGGCCTGCAACGATCATCACCACCAGCAACAGGTTGGCCGCTGTCCGATGGCGGGTGAAATAGCGGAAAACCCCCAGCGCCCGAACCGCCAGCCGGTCGCGCGTGCTGCGCGCGGGCACCGGATCACCCCCCGCCATGCACCGCGCCGTTCTCCAGCCGCTCGACCATGTCAGCGGGGACTTCGTCCTCGGCAAGTTGCGTCAGCATCCGGGCGCGCACGGCTTCGGGCATTCGCGTGCTGCTCTCGACCTGGGCAATCAGGCGGGCGCGCCGATCTTCATCCAGGGTAACCATCTCGGCCAAATCCTCGATGACCTCGCCCTGTGCCGTCTCGCGCTGTGGGCGCACGCGGATGCCGCTGCCCAGGTTGGGGCCGATCTCGCGCACGATCTCGCGCCCGACCAGCCCCTCTGCCGTGACGATCACGTCATCACCCTGCCGCCGAACGATGCTGACGGGCAGCGCCTCGAGCCGGTTCTCCGCGCCCAACGCCAACACATTGCCCGCCGCGTTCACCGCCGTCGCAGGCAACAGGGCGACACCATCGAGCGCCGGTTCCTGCAGGCGCACGGTCACGAAATCACCCGGGCGAAAGCCGCGCGGCGCGGTCAGATCGACGAACAGCCGCCGTCCGCTCTGGCCCTCGCCGACAGTGGCCGAAGCCCGCACGACCCGCCCGGGCGAGGTGATCTCGAACCCTGCAACTTCCAGCGCCACCTCGGCGTCGAGGTCCAGAAGCCGACCCTCGGCATCGATCAGCCGCAGATATTGCGCGGTCGAGACGCGCACCGACACTTCCAGCGCCTGCGGGTCGATGATCCGGCCAAGCTGCTCGTTGGAACTGACCAACCCGCCTTCGGTGATGGCGACATCCGCCAGCGTGCCGTCAAACCCGGCATGAACGCTGGTATCGGCCAGCCGGCGCTCGGCCTCGGCGAGGGTTATTCCCTGCCGCTCCAGAGCGGTCTCGGCCTGGTCGCGGCGCGCTTCGGCCTGCGCCTCGGCCTGGCGGCGGCTGACGAGGCTCTGGCGCGCAGTGGAAAGCGCGAGTTCCGCCTCTTCCAGCGCTGCCTCGGTCGCAACGCCGCGCTCGGCCAGATCGACGCGCCGCGCCAGCCCGCGCTCGCGCAGATCCAACTGGGCGCGCGCCGCCTCGACATCCTCGGCGGCCAGCACCAGTGCGCGCTCGGCCTCGCGCAGCTCGGCCTCGGCGCGGGCCATGTCCGACCGCGCGACCGCCAGCGCCGATTCCGCATCCGCCGGGTCGATGCGGAACAGAAGCTGGCCTGCCGTCACCTCGGCGCCATCCTCGAACCCCTCGGCCACTTGAAGCACCCGCCCGCCGATGGGCGCGCGCAACTCCAGCGACCGGCGCGCGCGCACCTCGCCAAAGGCCGACAGCACCGGCGTCACCTCGTCTGCGGCGACAGTCATCACCCGCACGGTGAATTCGCGCTCGCGCCCGGGGCCGGGGCCGCCGGGCGCCTCGCCCCGGCTCTGGATCGCAGTGACGAGGGTATGGCCGGCATAGCCCAACGCTGCGGCCGAAAGGGCCGCAAGGAACAACGCCAACAGGCTGCGGGTCAGAAAACGCATCGGGGCTCCGGCTTAGAAGGCTGCACGCCTGAACATGATACTACACCAACGCGCATTCGGTTCACCCCGTCTGAAAGCAAGAGCGCGTTACTTCCGCCGCAGATGCTCGTCCAGTCGCGGAAATATCTCGACAAAGTTGCAGGGCCGGTGGCGATAGTCGAACTGCGGGCCGAGGATTTCGTCCCAGGCATCCCTGCACGCGCCGGTCGATCCGGGCAACGCGAACAGATACGTCCCCTGCGCCACGCCCGCACAGGCGCGCGACTGGATGGCCGAGGTGCCGATCTTCTGCATCGAGACGATGGTGAAGATGGTGCCGAAGGCGTCGATTTCCTTCTCGTAGACATCGCGATGCGCCTCGACCGTCACGTCACGCCCGGTCAGCCCCGTGCCGCCAGTGGTCAGGATCGCGTCGATGCCGGGGTCAGTGCACCAGCCGCGCAATTGAGCGGCAATCGCGTCGCGGTCGTCGCGCAGGAGGGCGCGGGCGACGAGCAGATGCCCCGCGCCCTCGATCCGCGCGGCCAGCGTGTCGCCCGAGCGGTCATCCGCCGCTGTGCGCGTGTCCGAGACCGTGAGCACGGCAAAGCGGACCGGGGTGAAAGGGCGGGTGTCGTCGATACGGCTCATGCTGTCTGCCTCAGTCGCGCCTGCAGGGCCAGCAGATCGGCCCAGGCCTCGCGCTTGGCGGCAGGATTGCGCAACAGATAGGCCGGGTGAAGCATCGGCAGCGCCGGGCGGCCCGCAAGTTGGCGCCACTGGCCGCGGATCTTGGTGATTCCCTCGGCGGTCCCTAGCAGCGTCATGGCCGAAATGCGGCCCATCAGCACGACAAGGTCAGGGTCCGCAAGCGCGATGTGGCGCAGCACGAAGGGGCGGAACATGGCGCGCTCCTCGACGCTGGGGTCGCGATTCTGCGGCGGGCGCCAGGGCAGGATGTTGGTGATATAGAGCGCGCGGCCCGGGTCGGGATGCGCGCGGCCCATGCCGATGGCGTCGAACATGCGGTCGAGAAGCTGGCCCGCCTCGCCCACGAAAGGCGCGCCCTGACGGTCCTCTTCGCGGCCTGGCGCCTCGCCCACGATCATGATCCGGGCATTGGGCTGCCCGTCGGAAAAGACCAGGTTGCGCGCCCCCTGGCGCAGGTCGCAATGCGGATAGGCGGCCAGCGCGTCGCGCAGCGCGGCAAGGTCGGTCGCGGCAGCGGCAGCGGCTTCTGCGGCGGCAACGGGGTCGGCTGCGGGGTCGGCAGCAGGCTCTGGCGCAGCGGCGGGGGCCGTGACGGCGGGCGTCGGCGCCTCGAACCGGTTCTGCGGCGTGTCGCACATGGCCTCGTCCACGCCCAGCTCGACCTGCCAGGCGAGTGCCGCGCGCGCGACCTCGAAATCGCTCTCCCATGCCGACCATGCATTCATGCGCGCCACGCTACGCCTCGGCACGGCGCGCGTAAAGCGGCCTTGTCGT
>PXES01000190.1 GCA_003564655.1 Paracoccaceae bacterium | reverse complement strand
TTGGCCGCCGCGCGCATCCGCGCCTATCACGCCCGCCAGCGCCCCGAGGATGCGCGCTGGACCGATGACACCGGCGCCGAGCTTGGCTGGCGCTGGGGGCCGGTCACGGCGGCGGGGCTGTATGTGCCGGGGGGGCTTGCGAGCTATCCCTCCTCGGTGCTGATGAACGCGATCCCGGCGCAGGTGGCGGGGGTCGAGCGGCTGGTGATCGCCTGTCCGACGCCGGACGGGGGGGTCAACCCGCTGGTGTTGCTGGCCGCACAGCTTGCCGGCGTGGATACGATATATCGGGTGGGCGGGGCGCAGGCGATTGCCGCGCTGGCCTACGGGACCGAGACCATCGCGCCGGTCGACAAGATCACCGGCCCCGGAAATGCCTATGTCGCCGCCGCCAAGCGTCGCGTCTTCGGGCGGGTGGGGATCGACATGATCGCGGGGCCGTCGGAGATCCTGGTGATCGCCGATGGCGAGAGCGACCCGGACTGGATCGCGCTGGACCTCATGTCCCAAGCCGAACACGACGAAAGCGCGCAGGCGATCCTCATCACGCCGGATGCGGAGTTCGGGCAGGCGGTGGCGCGCGCGGTCGCGGCGCGGCTGAAAACGCTCGCGCGCCGCGCGATCGCGGGGGCAAGCTGGCGCGACCACGGCGCGGTGATCGTGGTGCGCGATCTGGACGAGGCGGCCGCGCTTTCGGACCGTATCGCGCCCGAGCATCTGGAACTCTGTGTCGCCGACCCCGACGCGCTGCTGGGCCGGATCCGGCACGCTGGCGCGGTGTTCCTGGGCCACTGGACGCCCGAGGCCATTGGCGATTATGTCGGCGGGCCGAACCATGTGCTGCCCACGGCGCGTTCGGCGCGGTTTTCCTCGGGGCTGTCGGTCCTCGATTTCATGAAGCGCACGACGCTTGCGCGGATGACGCCCGAGGCGCTGCGCGCGATCGGCCCCGCCGCCGCGGGTCTGGCGGCGTCGGAAAGCCTCGAGGCGCACGGGCTGAGCGTTACGGCACGGCTGGACAGGCTCAATCGCTGAGGGCTCGCGCCTGGGCCGGCCCGGTCGATTGAGTATTTCCGGCAAGAAAATGGGGCGGGGGTTCTGCGTGTCGTGATGGTGCGGCAGGACTGCCCTGCCAGGTCTGGGGGAGAGGGCAATGCCCTATGTCACGGCGCCCGACGGGGCGGAACTCTACTATAGCGACGAGGGGCATGGCCGGGTGCTGCTTTGCCTGCCGGGGCTGACCCGTTCGGGGCGCGATTTCGACTACCTTGCCCCGCATCTGCCGCCCTTGCGGCTGGTTCGGCTGGATTACCGCGGGCGGGGCGGGTCGCAATGGACAGGCGCCGAGAGTTATACTGTCCCGCAGGAAGCCGCCGATGTGCTGGCGCTGCTCGATCATCTGGGGGTCGATCAGGCGGCGGTGCTGGGCACGTCGCGCGGCGGGCTGATCGGGATGTATCTGGCCGCTGTGGCGAAGGACCGGCTGCGCGGGCTGTGCCTGAACGATGTGGGCCCGGTGATCGAGGCGGCGGGGCTTGCGCGGATCTCGGAGTATATCGGACGCACGCCCACGGCGCGGACCCATGCCGCGGCCGCCGCCGCGCTGGAACGCGCCATGCCCGAGTTCTCGGATGTGCCCAGGGGGCGATGGCTGCAGGAAGCGCAGCGCCAGTTCACCGAGACGGCGCAGGGCCTGGATCTGCGCTATGACCCGGCGTTGCGGCAGGCGTTTCTTGCCGCGATGGAAGGCGAGGCGGGCGATCTGTGGCCCCTCTTCGACGCCTGCGCGGGCCTGCCGCTGGGGCTGATCCGGGGGGCCGAATCGCAACTGCTGAGCGCTGCGACGGCCGAGGAGATGCAGCGCCGCCGCCCCGACATGGTGTTCGCCGAGGTGCCGGGGCGGGGGCATGTGCCGTTCCTGGATGAGCCCGAGGCACGGCAAGCGGTGCATGAATGGCTGGGCCAGTGTCTGTGACCGAGGCCGTCGTTATCGCCCGGATCGAGGCCGCGCGCGCCCGCATCAGGGCGCATGTGCGCCACACGCCGATCCTCTCCGCGCCTGCGCTTGACGCACTTGCCGGGCGGCGGGTGCTGGTCAAGGCCGAGGCGCTGCAGCACACCGGCAGCTTCAAGGCGCGCGGGGGGTGGGCGGCGCTCTCGACGCTACCTGCGGGCACGCGCGGGGTGCTGGCGCTGTCCTCGGGCAATCACGCTCAAGGGGTGGCGCGGGCGGCGCAGGCGCTGGGGCTGGCGGCGGTGATCGTCATGCCGCGCGACGCGCCCGCCGCCAAGATCGCCGCCCCCCGCGCGCTGGGGGCGGAACTGGTGCTCTACGACCGCGCGACCGAGGACCGTGCGGCGCTGGCGGCGGGGCTGGCCGAGGACCGCGGGCTGGCGCTGATCCCGCCCTTCGACCACCCCGAGGTGATCGCGGGCCAGGGCAGTGTGGGGCTGGAACTGGCCGACGACCTTGGCGACATGCCCGCCGAGGTGCTGGTCTGCTGCGGCGGCGGGGGGCTCAGCGCGGGCATCGCGCTGGCGCTTGCGGCGCACGCGCCGCAGATGCGCGTCCGCCCGGTCGAGCCCGAGGGATTCGACGACACGACCCGTGCGCTGGCCACGAGCGCGATCACGCCCAACACCGCGCGCACGGGTCTGTGCGACGCGCTGCTGACGCCGGA
>PXES01000414.1 GCA_003564655.1 Paracoccaceae bacterium | reverse complement strand
GCTTTCGGCACGCTGACCAGCCCCGATCCGTCATGCACCAGCACATCGCCCTGCACGATGGGGTTGAGCCCGTTCACCGCGCGCAAGAGCGTCGATTTCCCCGAGCCCGACAGCCCCATCAGCACCACGATCTCGCCCGGTGCGACATCGAGCGTGCAGTCATGGACGCCCAGCACCTGCCCGGTGCGGGCCTTGATCTCGTCGCGGCTCTGGCCGGTTTCCATCAGCGGGATGGCCTTGTAGGGGTTCGACCCGAAGACGATCGAGACATTCTGGAAGCGGACGGCCGGATCGCTCATCTTGTCCGCTCCACGCGCAGCATCCGGTCGAGCATGATGGCCACGGCGACGATGACCGCGCCGGCCTCGAAGCCGAGGCTCGCATTCACGGTATTCAGCGCACGCACCACGGGCACGCCCAGCCCCGGCGCGCCCACCAGCCCCGCGATCACCACCATCGAGAGCGACAGCATGATGGTCTGGTTCAGCCCAGTCATGATCTGCGGGAACGCATAGGGCAACTCGACCTTGAGGATGCGCTGCGCCGTGGTCGCGCCGAAGGCGGTGGCGGCCTCGCTCAGCGCCTTCGGGGTCGAGCGGATGCCCAGTTCTGTCAGCCGGATCGCGGCGGGCATGGCGAAGATCACCGTCGCGACCAGCCCCGGCACCATGCCCAGCCCGAAAAGCACCAGAACCGGGATCAGATAGACGAAGGTCGGAAGCGTCTGCATCAGGTCCAGCACCGGCGTCAACGCGCGGTAGAAGCGCGGGTGATGCGCGGCGAAGATGCCCAGCGGCACGCCCACCCCCATGCAGACAACGCATGATCCCAGCACCAGCGTCAGCGTCTGCATGGTCAGCACCCAATAGCCCTGATTGAGCGCGAAAAGCGCGCAGGCCATGACGATCAGTATCGGGGCCAGCCGCCGCTGCAGCACCCAGGTCAGCCCCGCAAAGACCGCGATGATGATGAACGGGTGCGGGCCAAGCAGCGCGTCCGACAAGAGCCCGACGACAGTGCGCAAGCTGGCCTCGATCCCGTCAAAGGCGGTGGCGAATGTATCCTGCACCCACTGAAAGGCATCCGCTACGCTGCGCCCGACCGGGATCTTGGCATCTATGATGGGTTGGGTCAGCGGATCGGACACGGGCGGGCAGGCTCCGGTAGCCGGGCAGGCCGCGGGTCATGCGGCCTGCCCGGGGAGTGTCAGTCCAGCGCGGCCATGACCGCGCCGACGGCCTCGTCGCCGTCCAGCGTGGTCACACCGACCAGCCAGGGCGCGATGTCGTCGCGATTGTCCGTCAGCCAGGCGCGGGCGGCGTCGCCGGGCTCCATCCCGTCATTCAGGATCTTGCCCATGATCTCGTTTTCCATCTCGAGCGTGAATTCGAGGTTCTCCAGGAACGCGCCCAGATTGGGGCACTCCTCGACCAGCCCGGCGCGGGTGTTGGTGTACACCTCGGCCCCGCCAAGATCGGGGCCGAACCAGTCATCGCCGCCTTCCAGATAGGTCAGCTCGAAATTGGCATTCATCGGATGCGGCTCCCAGCCGAGGAAGACCACCGGCTCGTCCCGCCGGTCGGCCCGCGCGACCTGCGCCAGCATCCCCTGTTCCGAGCTTTCGACCAGCTCGAAGCCCGACAACCCGAAGGCATCGGCCTCGATCATGTCGAGGATCAGCCGGTTGCCGTCATTGCCGGGCTCGATGCCGTAGATGCGACTTTCCAGTGCCTCGGCCTGTGCGGCGATATCTGCGAAATCGGCTATCCCGAGTTCGGCCCCGGCGGCATTGGTCGCCAGGGTGTATTTCGCGCCTTCCAGATTGCGGCGCACCGTGTCCACCGTCCCGGCCTCGCGATAGGGGGCGATATCGGCCTCCATCGTCGGCATCCAGTTGCCCAGGAACACATCGACATCGCCATTGGCCATCGAGGTGTAGGTGACGGGCACCGACAGCACCAGCGTGTTGGTCTCATATCCCAGCGCCTCGAGGATGGTCGTGGCGACGGCGGTGGTGGCGGTGATGTCGGTCCAGCCCACATCCGAGAATGTGACCGAGGGGCAATCGGCGAAGGCAGGGGCTGCGGCCAGTGTGGCGGCGGCGAAAACGGGCAGGCGCATGGGGTCTCTCCTGTCGGGTTGTCGGTTTTTCTGTGTCGCGGGCAGGGGTGAGGGCGCAGCGGCCCCGTTCTTCCGCCCGGCTGTTCCGAATTTGCAAGACATTATCAGGCAATCCGCGACGATCAAGACGAAGATCCCCCGACAGCCGCGGCGGGCCGGGGGCAGGGGAGCGCGCGATGCGCCTTGGCCACGTCGTTAACCTGTATTAACGAAAGGTTAACAAATCGCTTGAACGGCGAGCCGCCTGCGCGCAGGTTCTGCCCATGTTGAGGGTCTGTTCATTCTTCGTTGCGCTGATGCTGGCCATGCCGCTTTGGGCGGCGACCACCGAGATTGCGGGCGTGCCGCGCGTGATCGACGCCGATACGCTGGATATCGGGGGCACGCGCATCCGGCTGGGCGGCATCGACGCGCCCGAGATGGCCGAGACCTGCTATCATGCGGATGGGCGCGGCTGGCAATGCGGGGTGTGGGCCACCGAAGAGGCCCGCGCCATGCTGGACGGCCAGCGCCTGCGCTGCGTCGATCTGGGCGAACGCACGCATGGGCGCGTGGTCGGGCGCTGCTATCTGGGCGGGCAGGATATTGCGACCCTGCTGATCGAGGCCGGGGCCGCGCGGGTCTGCCCGCGCTTCGCGCAAGAGCAGGGCCGCGCCGAGAGCTATCAGGCCGCAGAGGCGCGTGGGCAGGCAGCAGGCGCGGGCATTTTCGGCGGGCCGCTCAACCCGCTGGCGGGTTTTTGCGTGCCGCGTGGCGCTGCACGGCAGGCAAGCGCGGGAAATACCTGCAACATCAAGGGCAATGTCTCGCAGAACGGGCGCATCTACCACATGCCGGGGCAGCAGTTTTACGCGCGTGTCAACATGGACAAGCCCGGTGTACGCTGGTTCTGTTCGGAGGCGGACGCTCGGGCCGCGGGCTGGCGGCGGGCGCGGCGCTGAGGCCACGCCCCGGGCAATGAAAAACCCCCGCGGGCCGGGGCCGGGGGGTGTTTCGGGCGGAACGGATCGTTCCGCATCTTCGGCCCTGAACGATCAGAGCAGGCCTTCGCGCTGCGCCTTCTTGCGCGCGAGCTTGCGCGCGCGGCGGATGGCTTCGGCTTTCTCGCGGTCCTTCTTCTCGGAGGGTTTCTCGAAATGCTGCTTGAGCTTCATCTCACGAAACACACCCTCACGCTGGAGTTTCTTCTTCAGCGCACGAAGGGCCTGATCGACGTTATTGTCGCGAACCGATACCTGCATGTGGTTGTCACCACCTTTCCAAGTTAGAGTTGCATCATCTTGCAGGAAGCTGCCGTCTAGCAAAGCCGGGTGGTCCTGTCCAGCCTGAAGGGGTCTGTCGAGCCTGAAAGAGCAGGTTCGGGGCAGTCGCAATCTTGCCAAGTTTGTCGGTTACCGCGTCGATGGTGCAAGTTGAAGGTGCAGGATGAGCGGTCCGGTTTTCGTGCTTGGCGTGTCGGCAGTTCTGACCGTGGCGGGGCTGGTCGTGATGCCCGAGTTACTGTTTCTTGCGCTGATCTGCGGGTTGGGCGGGGTGATCCTGGCGCTGTTTGCGCGACCCTCCGCGTCGCGCGGGCCGCTCGAATATGTGCTTCTCGATGGCTCGAACATCATGCACTGGCATAATGGAGAACCCGATATCAACGTGCTGCGGGGCGTCATTGCCGAGGCGGCAGCGCGCGGGCTGACCCCGGCCGTCGTCTTTGACGCCAATGCCGGCTACAAGCTGGCTGGGCAGTACCTGGACCATCATGCGCTGGCCTGGCAGCTTGATCTGCCTTCGGATCAGGTGATGGTGGTGAACCGGGGCGAGGTCGCGGATGGCATGATCCTGCGCGCGGCGCGCGATCACGGCGCGCGGGTCATCTCCAACGATCGTTTTCGCGACTGGGCCGAGCAGTTCCCTGAAGTCGCCACGCCGGGTTTCCTGATCGCGGGGCGGATCCGCGACGGGGCGCTTGAGCTGGATGTCGCCTGAGCGTCGGCGCTGCTGCCTGCCCCTGCAAGCGGAGATCGCTGCGCGCCCGTTCCGGGCGCTCGCTTGCCGCTTGCAGGGGCAGGCAGCCGGGCAGGTCAGTGAAAGTCGCGGCTGGGGAACAGCACTTTCGCCTGCTCGCGCGGGTGGCGCACGGATCGCGGCTGGCGCGTGGGCACCGGGCGGCGCGCCTCGTCCGCGCGTCCGCCCGTGGGGTCGATCACCCCGCGCCCCAGCGCGCCCAGCCTGTCGGACAGGTCAGTGATCGCCTCGGCGATGACATGGACCACGGCGCCCTCACGCTGCACGCGCCCGTGCACCCGCAGCAGCCGGCCGCCGATCACCGCGCGGCGGTGACGTTCGTAAACCTTGGGCCAGACGACGATATTGCTGACCCCGGTCTCGTCCTCCAGCGTTAGGAAGATCACGCCCGAGGCCGTGCCGGGCCGCTGGCGAGTGATCACCAGCCCGCAGACCTCGACCCACCCTATCGCCTGCATGAGCCCGTCATGCGGGGTCAGCCCCGGCAGATGCGGGCGCAAAAGCTCCATCGGGTGCGCCCGAAGCGACAGCCGCAGCGTCAGGTAATCCTCGACCACCGCCTCGGCGAGTGAGAGCGGCGGCAGGCTGACCGGGGCCTCACGGATGCCCTCATCCTCGATTCCGGCGCTGAAGAGGGGCAGGGGCTTTGGCGCGCGCAGGGCGCGGATGGCCCAGAGCGCCTCGCGGCGCGCCAGCCCCATGCAGGCCAGCGCATCGGCCTCGGCCAGCCGGGTCAGCGTCGCCGGGGCCACGCCCGCGCGGCGCCACAGGCTTTCCGCATCGGGATAGCCATTGCCGCGCGCGGCGACGATCCAGGCGGCATCCTCCTCGGCCATGCCGCGCACCTGCCGCATCCCCAGCCGCAGCGCGAGCGCCCCATCGGCACGCGGTTCGAGCGTGCAGTCCCAGGCCGAGTGATTGACCGAAACGGGCCGCACCTCGACCCCGTGCTCGCGCGCATCGCGCACGATCTGGGCGGGCGCGTAAAACCCCATCGGCTGGGAATTCAGCAGCGCGCAGGCAAAGGCCGCCGGGTGGGGGCGCTTCAGCCACGCCGAGGCATAGACCAGCAGCGCGAAACTTGCCGCATGGCTTTCGGGAAAGCCGTACTCGCCGAACCCCTCGATCTGCGCGAAACAGGCCTCGGCGAAGCCCGAATCATAGCCACGTTCCGCCATGCCCGCCAGAAACCGCTCGCGGAAGCTGCCGATCGTGCCCATCCGCTTGAAGGTCGCGAGCGACCGGCGCAGGCGGTCGGCTTCCTCAGGCGTAAACCCCGCCGCGACCACGGCGATCTGCATCGCCTGCTCCTGAAACAGTGGCACCCCCAGCGTACGCTCCAGCACCCCGCGCAGCTCTCGGCTGGGCAGGTGCACCGGCTCCTTGCCCTGCCGGCGCCGGATATAGGGGTGCACCATGCCGCCCTGGATCGGGCCGGGGCGGACGATGGCGACCTCGATCACCAGATCATAGAGGCAACGCGGCCGCATCCGGGGCAGGAAGTTCATCTGTGCGCGGGATTCCACCTGAAACACCCCCAGCGCATCGGCGCGGCAGAGCATGTCATAGGTCGCCGGATCCTCGCGTGGCAGATTTTCGAGGCTGTAGCGCGCCCCGCCAGCTTCAGCCACCAGATCGAAACACTTGCGAATGCAGGTCAGCATCCCAAGGCTCAGCACATCGACCTTCAGGATACCCAGCGCGTTGATGTCATCCTTGTCCCATTCGATGACGGTGCGCCCCTCCATCGCGGCATTCTCGATGGGGCAAAGCGCATCCAGCCGCCCCTTGGTGATGACGAACCCGCCCACATGCTGCGACAGATGGCGGGGAAAGCCGATGATCTCGGCGATCAGCGCCGTGGTCTGCGCCAGACGCGGCTCTTCCGGGTCCAGCCCCAGCTCGCGCAACCGCTCGGGCGCAGGCGGGCCGGACCGCCAGCCCATGGACGAGGACGCCAGCGCCGAGACCACATCCGCCGACAGCCCCATCACCTTGCCCACCTCGCGCACCGCCGCGCGTGACCGGAAATGGATCACCGTCGCCGTCAGCCCGGCGCGGTCGCGCCCGTAGCGATCATAGATCCACTGGATGACCTCCTCGCGCCGCTCATGCTCGAAATCCACGTCGATATCGGGCGGCTCGCCGCGCGCCTCGGACATGAAGCGCTCGAACACCATCGAGATCGTGTTGGGCGGCACCTCGGTGATGCCCAGCGCATAGCAGATCACCGAATTGGCGGCGGATCCGCGCCCCTGACACAGGATGCCGCGACTGCGCGCGAAATCGACGATGTCATGCACGGTCAGGAAATAGGCGGCAAAGCCCAGATTGGCGATGATGCGCAACTCCTTCTCGACCTTGGCCAGGGTCTCGGGGGGCGTGCCAGCCGGAAAGCGCCGCCACAGCCCCGCGCGCACCAGCCGCTCCAGCCGCGTCTGGGCGGGCTCGCCATCACTGACCTCGTCGGGGTATTCATAGGACAACTCGTCCAGGCTGAAGGCACAGCGATTCGCGATCTCCAGCGTGCGGCGGATCGCCGCCGGGTAAAGCGCGAAGAGCCGTGCCATCGCGGCCGCGCCCTTCAGCCGCGCCTCGGCATTGGGCAGGGCGCGCGCGCCGAGGTCGTCGATGGTGCAGCCCGCGCGCAGGCAGGTCAGCACATCGGCGAGCTTGCGCCGCCCGGCGGCATGCATCACCACATCGCCCAGCGCCACCATCGGCAGGGCCAGGCGGGCGGCCAGTCGCGCCCGGTCGGCCAGCCGGTCGGGGTCGCGCCCGTCATAAGCGGGGGCCGCGCCCAGATAGGTATTGCCGGTAAAGGCGCGGGCGACGGCACGGATATGGTCCTGCCCCGCGCCCCCCTCGGGCGGCAGGGCGATCAGCACCATGCCCGCCCCCCCGGCCAGCAGATCGGCCTGCCGCAACAGACACGCCCCCTTGGCTGCGCGCCGCTTGCCCAGGCTCAGCAACTGCGAAAGCCCCGCATACCCTGCCCGGTCGAGCGGCAGGGCAAGCCATTCGACAGGGCTGTCCTCCAGCTCCAGCCGCGCGCCCACGATCAGCCGGGGCAGGGGGCCTTCGGGGATGGCCAGCCCCGGCCCGGTCTCGGTCTGGCGGCTCGACGTGTCGGTCTCGCGCTGCGAACGGATGGCCAGCGCCTCGCTGCGCGCCCGCCCCATCTCGCGCAGCGCCACATGCGCGCGCACCACCCCCGCCAGCGAATTGCGATCCGTGATGGCAATGGCCGCCAGCCCCAGCGCGGCCGCACGCGCGACCAGCTCCTCGGGATGCGAGGCACCGCGCAGGAAGCTGAAATTCGAGGTCACGCACAGCTCGGCATAGCCCTGCGGATCGGATTCGGACATCGGACACCCCGACCAGAAGAACGATATGTTCTATAATTGTTCCTGCCCGATTCGCACAAGCACCGGATCCGCGCCGGACGTGTGACGCCGGAACAACGCCACGCGCCTTCATTTTCTTGCCAAAAATACTCACTGCCCGACCTGCCCCCAGGGCGCACCGCCAAAGCAGCCGCCCGCCCGCGCGTTGCGCGGGCAAGCGCCCCCGAGCGGGTCATGGGCGGGCGGGTGGGGACCCCGAGGGGGCGCTTTCGCCGCTCTCCACACGCCGGAAGCGCAGGTAATGCGGCACCCGCCCCTCGCGCAGCGCCTTCTGCTCGTAGCGGGTCGAGAGCCAGCCCTCCCACGGCACGGCCCAATCGGCAGGCGACGGCGTCAGGCAGTCGAACCCGGCGCGCGGCACCTCTTCCAGCGTCTGGCGCACGTAATCGGGGATGTCGGTGGCCACATGCAGCACCGCGCCTGGTCGCATCACCCGCGCCAGCGGGTCGAGATACTCCGGCGTCACAAAGCGGCGGCGATGGTGGCGCGCCTTGGGCCAGGGGTCGGGATAGAGCAGGAAGACCCCTGCCAGACAGCCATCGGGCAGAACTTCGAACAACTCGCGCACATCCCAGGGGTGAAGGCGCACATTGCGCGCCCCCGCGCGCCGGATCTTGCCCAGCGCCATCGCCACGCCGTTGATATAGGGCTCGCAGCCGATGAAGCCGCGCTCGGGGTGGCGCGCGCACTGGTGCACCAGATGCTCACCGCCGCCGAACCCCACTTCCAGCCACAGCGGTCGGGCATCGCCGAAGAGCGATGCCGGCTCAAGCGGGGTGCGCGCGGGGTTCTCTGCCGCGCCGACCCCGTGCAGGCGCAGCGCATCCAGATCCTCGTCCAGATAGCGCCGCTGCGCGGGTTTGAGCGGCTTGCCCTTGATCCGGCCGTAGAAATTGCGCGCGGGCGTGGTCATGTCCTGCTCCGTGATGCGGCGCGGGTATGGCGGCTGCGCGCGCTTGCGTCAAGTCGCGCCGCCTGTCGCCCGCGAGGGGCTGGACACTCGCCGCCGGGCAAGGCAATCTTGCCCAAAATCCGAGGAGTTGCCCATGTCCGATGCCAGTTCCACAGCCCGGGGTCGCAGTTTTTTCGTCACCCTGTTCGGCGTGATCGGCCCCTTGTGGTTCGCCCTCCACGCTGTCGAATATGTCTTCGCGCGCTATGACGCACTCGAGGCGATGCTGCCGCTGCCCGAACCGCTGGGGCTCTCGGCCCTCTTTGCGGCGTTGCCGCAATGGGCCGGGATCGCGCTGACCGTGACCATCTGGCTGGGGTTGCTGGGCGCCTTTCTGCTGCTGCTGGGCGACCGGGCCTCGGTGCTGGTCCTGTCCTTCGGGCTGCTCGCGGCGCTGGCCACGCTGGCCTGGGGCGGCATGGCGTTTCTCAACGGCCAGACCCGGCTGGGCGAAGTCGATCCGCTGCTTTTCGCGGGCGGACAGGCGGCGTTGATGGCCGGGCTGTGGCTCTATGCCCGCACGGCGAAGCGCTACGGCACGCTCTGACACGGTCCGGATCACGCTCGCGTGCGACCGGCTTGCGTTCCGGGCGCAGGCGGCGCAGGAAGTCCCCGCAGATCGGAGCGCCTTCATGACGTATTACATCGACCTCGCGCAGGCCATCGGCAACACGCCGCTGATCCGTCTCAATGCGGCAAGTGCCGCGACGGGCTGCGAGATCCTCGGCAAGGCCGAATTCCTCAACCCCGGGCAGTCGGTCAAGGACCGCGCCGCGCTTCACATCATCCGCGACGCTGTGGCGCGCGGTGCGCTGCGCCCCGGTGGCACCATCGTCGAGGGCACGGCGGGCAATACCGGGATCGGGCTGGCGCTGGTCGGCGCGTCGATGGGGTTCCGCACCGTCATCGTGATCCCCGAGACGCAGAGCACCGAGAAGAAGGACATGTTGCGCCTCGCCGGGGCCGAACTGGTCGAGGTGCCCGCTGTCCCCTATCGCAATCCGAACAACTATGTGCGCTATTCGGGCCGTCTGGCCGCCGCATTGGCCGAGACCGAGCCCGATGGCGCGATCTGGGCCAACCAGTTCGACAACATCGCCAATCGTCAGGCGCATATCGAGGGCACAGGTCCCGAGATCTGGGACCAGACCGGCGGGCGCGTCGACGGCTTCATCTGCGCGGTCGGCACGGGCGGCACCCTGGCTGGCGTGGCGCAGGCGTTGCAACCCAGGGGCGTGAAGATCGGGCTCGCGGATCCGATGGGGGCGGCGCTCTACAGTTTCTACACCACGTGTGAGTTCAAGTCAGAAGGCACGTCGATCACCGAAGGCATCGGGCAAGGGCGCGTCACGGCCAATCTCGAAGGGTTCACCCCCGATTTCTGCGCGCAGATCCCCGATGACGAAGCGCTGCCGGTGGTGTTCGACCTTCTGGCCGAAGAGGGGCTGTGCCTGGGCGGCTCGTCGGGGGTGAATGTCGCAGGCGCGATCCGCATGGCGCGCGAGATGGGGCCGGGGCATACCATCGTCACCATCCTGTGCGACTACGGCACCCGCTACCAGTCCAAGCTCTTCAATCCGGAGTTCCTGCGCTCGAAGTCGTTGCCGGTGCCCGGCTGGCTGGATGGCCAGTCCCGCGACCTGCCCGCTGTCTTCGAGAATGGATAACCCGGAATGATGCGTTTGCTTGCCTCCGTGATGACCGTGCTGGTCTGTGCGCTGTTGCAGGCCACCAGCTTGCCCGCGCAGGCGCAGGTCACGGGACCCACGAACGGCAGCGGCGCCGCCGCCCCCGATTACGATGCCTGGCGGCTGTTTGCCGAGATGGCCGAGGACATGCTCGACCGGCCCGATGTCAGCAACGAGATCCTCACCAACCTGCGCGGCCAGCTCGTCACCTTCCGCGCGCAATTCCAGGCGGGGCAAGAGGTCAACGCCAACCGCATCGCCAATCTGCGCGAGCAGATCGCGGCCCTCGGCCCGCCCCCGGAAGAGGGCGAGACCGAAGCCCCCGAAGTCGCAGAACGCCGGGAGGAGCTGAACGAACAACTCAATGTCCTGCAGGCACCGCGCATCACCGCGCAAACGGCCTTTCAACGCGCCGACGGGCTGATCCGCCAGATCGACACCACCCTGCGCGAGCGCGATGCCGAGGCGCTGCTGACGCTGTGGCCCTCGCCGGTCAACCCCGTGAACTGGGTGGCGGCCGCCGACTCGATCTGGGGCACGAGCTTTGCGTTCGTCACCCAGGTCGCGGGCGCGCTGGAAGACCCGGCGCGGATGCGCGAATTCCGCTCCAACCTGCCAATCTCGATCGTGCTGCTGCTGTTCTCGGGTTTCGTGTTGTGGCGCGGACGGGACTATATCGAACGCCTCGCCGGACGACTTCTGGACGAGGGCGGCTCGCGGCGCAGCAAGCGGGCGCTGGGGCGGCTCGTGTCGCTGGCGCAGATCATCGTGCCGGTGACAGCGGTCGTGGCCTTGACCTTCGCGCTCGAGATGACCTCGCTTTTCGGCGGGGTGGGCGAGGGGCTGGCCGGCGGGATCGTTTCGGCGGGGGTGGCGTATTTCACCGCGCGCTGGGCCGGGCGGCAGATCTTTCCTATCGCCGAGTCACGTTCGGCGGCGCTGAACCTGCCGAACGCACGCCGCCGTGAGGGGCGCTTCTGGGCAAACATGATCGGCGCGGCGCTGGCGGTCAATGCCGTGCTCCGCGCCTATCTGCCGCCCGAGAACCAGTCCGATGCCGCCAATGCCGTCATCGCGTTCCCGGTCCTGGCGTTCAGCGGGCTGGTGCTGTTCCGCATCGGCATGATCCTGCACCAGCACAACCGGCAAGAGCCGGTCACCCCGCGCGAGACCGGGTTCTTCGACCGGATGGTGCCGGTGCTGGGCAAACTGGTCATGACCGTCGGCATCGGCGCGCCGCTCTTTGCGGCCGTTGGCTATGTGCAGGCCGCCGAGGCGCTGTTGTTCCCCACCATCATCTCGCTGGGGCTGATTGTGGCGCTGCTGTTCCTCATGCAACTCGACGAGGATGTCTATTGCGTCATCACCAAGGCCGACGATGCCGAGAGCGACCGGGCGCTGATCCCCTCGCTGATCAACTTCGCACTGGTCATCCTGTCGCTGCCGATCTTTGCGCTGGCCTGGGGTGTGCGCCCGACCGAGCTGCTGGAATTCTGGCAGATGCTGCAGGAGGGCTTCAGGATCGGCGAGACGCGCATCTCGCCCACCAATGTCCTGAGCTTCGTCATCGTCTTCGCCATCGGCTACACGGTCACGCGTATCCTGCAGGGTGCGCTGGAAAGCTCGGTCCTGCCCAAGACACGCATCGACAAGGGCGGGCAGAAGGCCGTCATCTCGGGCACCGGCTATGTCGGTATCTTCATCGCTGCGCTGGTCGCGATCTCGACCGCCGGGATCGACCTGTCGGGGCTCGCGATCGTCGCAGGGGCGCTGTCGGTCGGCATCGGCTTCGGGCTGCAGAACATCGTGTCGAACTTCATCTCGGG
>PXES01000382.1 GCA_003564655.1 Paracoccaceae bacterium | reverse complement strand
CTCGTCCTCGATGCGGGCGATCTCGTCCTTGAGGCGCAGCTTTTCCTTCTTCAGGCGCTGTGCGGTCAGTTGCGTGCCGGGCCCCTGCGCATTGAGCGCGGCAATCGCCTCGTCAAGGTCGCGGTGCTTGCGGCGCAGGACCTCGAGCTTGATGCGGAGCATCTCCTCGTGACTGAGTTCCTGCGGTGAGGGCATGACGGCGACTCGTCCTTGTTGTGCGGCTTCAAAGGTTAGCGGCATTTCCCCGACGGAAAAAGCCCGCGCCCGCGCAAGACTTGCAGGGAGCTGAAGACACCCCATATCCGTAAGCAGGGGTCGCCGGAACGGGGCCTGCAGCATCGTCGCTTCAAGAAAGGGCAAGGCTGATGAGCAAATTGAGTTTTCCGTCCCATCCGCTTCTGCTGGGCTTCGACCAGCTTGAGCGTCTGGTCGAGCGGACCGCGCGCGCAGGGACGGACGGGTATCCGCCGTTCAACATCGAGGTAACGGGCGAGAACAGCTTTCGCATCACCCTGGCGCTGGCCGGTTTTCGCGAGGCGGACCTGTCGATCACTGTCGAGAAACGCCAGCTTCTGGTTCGCGGGCAGCAACAGGATGATGACCGTGACACGCGGGTCTTTCTGCACCGGGGCATCGCGGCACGGCAGTTTCAGCGCGCCTTTGCGCTCGCCGAAGGAGTCGAGGTGCATCAGGCACAGCTTGCGAACGGGCTGTTGCACATCGATCTGGTGCGCAACGAGCCTGAAGAGCAGGTCCAGACAGTCACGATAACACGCGGATAAGGAGGGGCGCATGGACGAGAAATTTCCCATACCGACAACCTTGCGCCCGATTGCCTATGTGCGCCCTGTCGCGACGTCAGACCTGCCGGACGAGATCCGCGAGCAATTGCCCGGTGTGACGCGGGTTTACGCCATTCATCATGAAGAGGGCGAGCAACTGGCGCTGGTCACGGACCGGACGATGGCTTTCGTGATGGCCCGGCAGAATGACTATGAGCCAGTGAGCGTGCACTGACGCGGTGCGGCTGGGGGCGTTCGAGGGCTGTCAGCCGTGACGTTGATGTTGATGTCGGGTGCTGAAAGCGCCCGCTCGGCGTCCCCACGCCCACCCACGACGCGCTCGCGGGCGCTTGCCCCTGCTGTTGGCAGGGGCGGGGCATATTCATTTGCATCAGGGGATTTCGCTTCGCGGGGGGGCTTGACCACCTGCGCCAAGGCGGATCTTGCAGTGTAACCGTCGGGACGGCCTCGGCATAGACTGCCCGGAACGAACAAGGCCGGGGCGCGCGCCCCGGCCTTGGCCTGTCTTCAGGCGGAAGGCATGATTACATCATGCCGCCCATGCCGCCCATGTCGGGCATCCCGCCACCAGCCGGTGCCGAGCCTTTCGGCTCGGGCTTGTCGGCGATCATCGCTTCTGTGGTGATCAGCAACCCGGCGACCGATGCAGCGTCCTGCAGCGCAGTCCGCACCACCTTGGCCGGATCGATCACGCCGAACTTGAACATGTCGCCATATTCGCCGGTCTGCGCGTTGAAGCCAAAGCTCTTGTCGTCGGATTCGCGGATCTTGCCCGCGACGACCGAGCCGTCGAAGCCGGCATTCTCGGCAATCTGGCGCAGCGGAGCCTCGATCGCGCGGCGCACGATGCTGATGCCGACATTCTGATCGCCGTTTTCACCCGACAGGCCGTCAAGCGCCTTGGCGCCCTGGATCAGCGACACGCCGCCGCCGACGACGATGCCTTCCTGAACGGCCGCACGGGTGGCGTTCAGCGCGTCGTCCACACGGTCCTTGCGCTCTTTCACTTCGACCTCGGTCATGCCGCCGACGCGGATGACAGCAACGCCACCGGCCAGCTTGGCCAGACGCTCTTGCAGCTTCTCGCGGTCGTAGTCCGAGGTGGTCTCCTCGATCTGCTGACGGATCTGGGCGACGCGTGCCTCGATTTCGGCCTTCTCGCCAGCACCATCAACGATGGTGGTGTTGTCCTTGTTGATGGTGACCTTCTTGGCGGTGCCGAGCATGTCCATGGTGACATTCTCGAGCTTCATGCCCAGATCTTCGCTGATCACCTGACCACCGGTCAGCACGGCGATGTCCTGCAGCATGGCCTTGCGACGGTCACCAAAGCCCGGTGCCTTGACCGAAGCGATCTTCAGCCCGCCACGCAGCTTGTTGACGACCAGCGTGGCCAGCGCCTCGCCCTCGACATCCTCGGCGATGATGAGGAGCGGCTTCTGCGACTGGATGACCTGCTCGAGCAGCGGCACCATGGGCTGCAGCGACGAGAGTTTCTTCTCGTGGATCAGGATCATCGCGTCGTCAAGCTCGGCGATCATCTTGTCGGGGTTGGTCACGAAATAGGGCGACAGATAGCCGCGGTCGAACTGCATCCCCTCGACGACGTCGGTCTCGGTCTCGAGGCCCTTGTTCTCCTCGACCGTGATGACACCTTCGTTGCCGACTTTCTGCATCGCGTCAGCGATCTGGCGGCCGATTTCAGCCTCGCCATTGGCCGAGATGGTACCGACCTGTGCGACTTCGGCGCTGTCGTTGACGGGGCGGGCCGCTGCCTGGATCGATTCGACGACCTTGGTGGTGGCCAGATCGATGCCGCGCTTCAGATCCATCGGGTTCATGCCGGCGGCAACCGATTTCAGACCTTCGCGCACGATGGCCTG
>PXES01000117.1 GCA_003564655.1 Paracoccaceae bacterium | reverse complement strand
TATATGACCGGTGATTTCATGCTCGGAGATGAGCTGTGGAACACGACTGAGATTGGCGCCGGTATTTCGACCGACTTGGTGTCGGTCCTCTCCACGGGGTCAGAGGGCGCGTCTGCACAGGGTGGCGTTGGTGGTGCGTTTTTCGGGCCCGAGGCACAAGAGTTTGGTGGCACATTCTGGTATTTTGATGAGGATGGAGGCGCAAGCGGTTTGGTGGTTGCCAAGGAGGGCACATGGCAGCCAAGCCAGACGGATCCCACTGGGCCGGACGGGGGGCCGTCCGGCAGCCCGGGCGAAGACCCGGTGGCCACCGGACCGATGAATAATTCAAACCTTAGGGGGGTGTTGGCGTATAAGGGCTTTTTACAGGACCCAGATGCTTTCGCTGAACTGGGCGAGCCCGTGGCTGGTTTTGTCGGTGTGGAGCGCGTGACCAGGTATGGAGAAACCGCGTTTGTCAACACAGGTCCTGAAGTTGGCGCATTCGAACCAGGCGGAGCCCCATCAACTGACCAGTTCGGAGACTACAGTTACGTTCAATGGGGCTCATGGGACAGAACCATCGATGGTGCCGTGATTGAAATCGACGGACAATATGTAGCTGATTCCCAGGCTGATTGGCTTGTGTACGATCCTACGACAGATTTGCCGACTTCGGGCAGCGCGTCGTATCGCGGTACTGTTGCAGGATCAGGCCGGGGCATGGCAGGCGGCGAGGTCAGCGGCAACATCGAGCTCGATGCGGATTTCGGTACTGACCGGATCACGGGGTCTATGAACCTGCGTGACGCGAGCAACGCGTCATGGGCGGATGCCGCCTTCGACACGTCGATCAGGCGTGGACGAGATGAGACAGCTGGCTTCGAAGGAAATCTCACAGGCGCGGACGTGAACAGCGGCGGAATCTTCGGCGGATTTGCCGGCCCGAACGCCGAAGAGGTCGGAGGCGGATGGCAGCTGGATCATGCGGATGGATCCGGCGCCAATGGCATCTTTCGTGCGCAGCAGTGAAGTAAGGTAATAATTTCGATGAATAAAGTCTCTTTCGCAGCCTCTTGCTGCGCGATTATCTTGGCATGCCTTGTACCCTCGTCATCAACCGCCCAAGCTCACCTCGCCCAAGCGCAGGAGCTGCTGGCGGCAGACCAACCCCAACAGGCGCTCCAGATACTGCAAGCTGCTCATGTTCCTGCAACTGCGACCACACAGGAGCTCTTCCTGCTGGGCATCGCCGCGAAACAGAGCGGTGATTTGCCCAAGGCGGAAAGGTATTTCCGTGCAGCACTGGACCGCGAACCCGAGGCTGGACGGATTCGGCTGGAACTGGCCGAAGTGCTGTTCCGTCAGGGGAGACTTGGCGATTCTCGGGCTGAACTGGTCGCGGTTCAGGACAGCAATCCGCCCGAGCAAGTCAGGCAGAATATCGGGGTGTTCATCGCACAGGTGGACGCAGCCAAAGCTGACCCCCGGATGAGGCCGCAAGGGCCGCAAAAGAACTGGAGTGCGTTCATCCCCGCCGGGTTCACATCCGACAGCAACGTGAACGCCGGCCCCGATACTGATACTGTCTTTCTCTATGGTCTTCCGTTCGATCTGTCCTCAGACGCGCAACAGACCCAAGATACCGCGTTCTTCCTGCGCGCTGGTGTGAGCCATCAGCATCAGTTCGACAGCGGCGTTACTTGGCGCACGAACCTGAATGTCAGTTATACAAAGCACTCGACGTCGAGTGCCTATGATTCGACAAATCTTTCCGCATCGACGGGACCAAACTTTAGGATAGGGGAGCAGGTCGGGCTGTCTCTTCCAGTGACTTTCGACATTCAGCGTTTCAATGACCAAGGTGATTGGCATACTCAAAGCGTCGGTTTTGCACCGCGCCTGCAAGTGGCTGCGTCTAAACAGGTACAGCTTTTCCTTGATACCTCGGTTTCGCGAAAGCGCTATCGGGGCAACAGTGATCGCAACCTGACAGCATATACATTCAATCCGTCGCTGAACTATCAACCGACCGAGAACGGGAACATCGCCCTCGGGTTACAGTATGGGCGCGAGATCTCAGGGCTCGACATCCATACGAACACGGTGCTCGGGGCGTATCTTGGTTATCAGCATGTGTTCCGAGAGCAGGGAATCCGCGCAAGCGTGACAGCCTCGTATACCGACACCAAGTTCAAGGGGATTCAGGCCGCCCAGACGGTCGCGCGCCATGACATCTCACGACGTATTTCGGCCAACATGTCGTATGACCTGCCTCAGATGCAGGGCTTGTCGCTACTCGGCAGCCTGAGCTATCAGGACAACAAGAGTAACATCGACATGAACAACTACGATCGCCTGCAGCTGTCGCTGAGCGTAACCAGACGGTTTTGAGGGCGGACGACACGCGGCGCTTGCCTCGCGCCGCGTGTTTCTTCTAATCTGCATGCTGCAGTTCGCCTGAGAGGCAGCTATGCCGACGCTGCGCCGCAGCATCAGCTTCGGCCCAACCGTCGGCTATGGACCGTCCACGATGCTGCACCTGCGAAGCGGCATGACATTCTGCGGCCTGCCTGAATGTCGCTGATGGGCTCGCAGCCGTCATAGGCTATCTCGTGTCCTGCGGCGAACACCAGACCGCCCTGCCCGGTCTAGTGCCCTACTCCGCTTCCCACGCGCGCAGCCGGGCCACGTAGCGGGCGAGCGTGT
>PXES01000194.1 GCA_003564655.1 Paracoccaceae bacterium | reverse complement strand
GTGCCCGGGATGCGGCGGCAGGGTGCGGGGCGGTTGATCCTGCAGGGTGCGGGGGCCTGGGCGGTGGCAAACGGCGCGCGCTGGCTGGCCCTTGCCGTGACCGAGGCCAATGCCGGGGCGCGGGGGCTCTATGAGGGGGCCGGGATGGCGGTGGTGTCGGGGTATCATTACCGCGAGGCCGGGGGCGGGGTGTGAGGGCGGGGGGCTGGCCCCCGCATCCCTCTACGGGATTTTTGGGCAAGGATGAAGGAGAGGAGTGCTTGCGGGCGGCTGCTGATGGCCCGGCGGGAGGGTTTGGTGCAAGCGTCCGTGGCCGGGTTCAGGCCGGGCGGTCGAAAAGGCCGGACAGAGCGCGGGACATCAGGGTGCCGGTGCGCGGGCGAGGTGCGGCGTGGAAGGGGACGGGGCGACAGATATCCATCGCCGCGATACCCAGCCGGGCGGTCAACGCACCGTTGACCACCCCCTCGCCGAAGCGGCGCGAGAGTTTCGAGAGCATCGAGCCGGAGGCGACCGAGCCCAGCATGTCCTCGCCCACGGCGACGGCGCCAGTGGCGACGAGATGCGCGATCACCCCGCGCATCAGCCGCAGATTGCCCAAGCTGCCCGTGCGGCCGCCATAGATCTCGGCGATGCGGCGGATCATGCGCAGATTGGTCAGCAGCGCGACCAGCACATCGACCAGCGCCAGTGGCACGATGGCGGTCAGCAGCGCCACCTGGCGGGCCGCGGCCTCGATCTCGCGCGTGGCCCGGGCGTCGAGCGGGGGCATGAGCGTCGTCTCGGTCAGGTCGATCAGCGCGCCAGCGTCGAGCTGGTCGGGCGCGGTCTCGGCCAGCCGCGAGCGGGGCCAGCGCATCTCGGGGCGCGCGGCATAGAGCGCATCGAGTTCGTCCACGACATGCGCGGCCTCGGGGCGGTTGTCGCTGATGCGGGCGGCAGTGACCTGACGGCGCAGCCGGTCGATTCGGCGCAGGCGACGAAAGCCCGCCCATTCGCGCATGACCCCGAGGAGTGTGACAAGAAGGACGACCCCCGCCAGCGCGACGGCGAGGTAGCCCAGCGCGGGGACGCGCGCCAGCAGACCGGTGACGAAATCCCAGACCGCGACCGAGGCGGCGAGCGTCAGGAGTGCGGCGAGCGCCCCCCAGCCGAGCCGCGCCCAGAGCCCCAGCTGCGCGCGCCCGGCGCGCACGGCCGCCTGCATCGCGCGGCCCTCTGGCGGGGGGGCCGCGTCCTCGGGCGGCTGCGGCGCGGCGCCGGGGTCGATCCGCGCATCGCTGTCGAGTTCGAAAAGCCGGGGGCCGCGCGCGCTCATGCCAGCAGATCCCCCAGCAGGAACTCCGCCGCCGTGTCGAGGCGGATATGCGGCAGCCCATCGCCGGGCTTGCGGCTGACCGGGGCGGGCGCGAAGCGCATGATCTGGAAATCGGCGTCGAGCCAGCGCGCGGCGCCATCGCGCGCGGGGCCAAGCAGTTGCATCGGGTCCTCGGGCAGGTCACCTGCATAGAAGGCCGCCTGCCGCCCGGTCTCGGCCAGCTGGCCACGCACGCAGTCGAGCGCCTCGCCATCGCGCTCATGCGTCTCTTCGACCGTGCTGCGCAGGGCGGCGAGCGCGAGCGCACGGGTTCTGGCGCCCGCGAAATCGGCGCGGTCGCGCGATTGCCGCAGCAGCGCGGTCAGGATCGCGGTCAGGCGGTCGTGCTGGGTGTGGTGCAGATGGTCGGCCTTGGTGGCGGCAAAGAGGATGCGCTCGACCCGCCGCCCGCCCAGCAGCCGCGCGAGCCATGCGCTGCGCCCCGGACGGAAGGCAGCGAGCAGTTCGGTCAGGGTCTGGCCCAGACGGTCCACCGCCTCGGGGCCGGAATGGATTGCGCCAAGGATATCGGCCAGCACCACCTGTCGGTCGATGCGGGCGAAATGGTCGCGGAAAAAGGGGCGGACGACCTGCGCCTTGTAGGCATCAAAGCGTCGCGCCATCTCGCGCCCGAGCGACCCGCGCGGTGCGGAGGTGCCGGGCAGTGGCACGAAGGTCAGCACGGGCGAGCCCGCCAGCGCGCCGGGCAGCAGGAAACGCCCCGGCGTCAGGTCGGGCAGCCCGGCGGCGCGGGCCGCGTGCAGGTAGTCGGTGAACTGTGCGGCGAGGGTCTGGGCCGCCCCCTCGTCATGGCGCGCGGTCGGGTCGGCGTCGCTCAGCGCGGCGTGGCAGTCGGCAGCGAAGGGGCGGGTGGCCATGCGCGCCAGCATCTCGCGCGACCAGGTGGCGTAGTCCTTGTCCAGCAGGACCAGGTCCAGCAGCCATTCGCCGGGATAGTCGATGATGTCGACATGCTGGATGCGCGCGCGGCGCATGCCCCCGAGAAGCCCGCCCGGGCGGATGCGGAAGGACAGGCGCAGCTGCGCGATCTCGCGCGTGCTTTCGGGCCAGCGCGGCTCGGGGCCGGACAGCGCGGCAAGATGGCGCTCGTAGTCGAAGCGGGGCAGGGTGTCGTCGGGCTGGGGCTGCAGAAACGCGGCCTCGATCCGCCCCTCGGCCACCGCCTGCATCCGGCCCATGCGGCCCCGGTCAAGCAGATTGGCCACGAGCGAGGTGATGAATACGGTTTTGCCCGCCTGCGAGAGCCCCGTGACACCCAGCCGCAGCGCGGGTTCGAAGAACACCCCCGAGACCGTGTTCGAGACGGTCGAGGTGACGCTGTCCACGCCGCGCAACACCTCATCCGCCAGCCTGCCGACTACCATGCCCCTGCCTTCCTGCGTTTAGCGCCCTAAAGATAGGCGGCGCAGGGCGGCGGCGCCAGTTTCACAGCCAGGAAAAGAAATCCGACGGGGCGCGGGCGCGCAGCCGCGCGGCCAGATCGCGGCCCAGCGCGGCCCCGTCGGCGATCGGGGCGCGCCCCTCTTCGGCCAGCTTTTCAGAGCCGTCGGGGCGCAGGATCTCGCCGCGCAGCCAGATCTCGTCGCCGTCGATCACGGCGCCCCCGGCAATCGGCGTCTCGCAAGACCCGTCGAGGGCGGCGAGAAAGGCGCGCTCGGCAGCGAGGCGCTGGGTGGTCGGAGTGTCGTTCAGGGGCGCGAGAAGCGCCGCCGCGCGGGCGTCATCGGCGCGCCGCTCGATCCCGATGGCGCCCTGTGCGATGGCAGGCAGCATCTCGTGGGGTTCCACAGGCCCGCGCGCGACATGCACCATCTCCAGCCGCCGCAGCCCGGCCATGGCGAGGAAGGGGCAATCCGCGACCCCGGCCTCGAGCTTTTTCAGCCGTGTCTGCACATTGCCGCGAAACTCGACCACCTTCAGATCGGGGCGCGCGGCCAGCACTTGCGCGCGGCGCCGCAGGCTGGAGGTGCCGACCACCTGACCTGCGGCCAGATCCGCGAGCCCCGCCACCCGGGGCGAGACGAAGGCGTCGCGCGTATCCTCGCGCGGCAGGTAGCAGTCGAGCACCAGCCCGGCGGGCTGTTCGGTGGGCATGTCCTTCATCGAATGCACGGCGATGTCGATGCGCCCGGCGATCATCGCCTCCTCGATCTCTTTGGTGAACAGGCCCTTGTTGCCGATCTCCTTCAGCGGGCGGTCGGCGTCGATCAGGCTGCGGTCGTCACCGGTGGTCTTGATGACGGCGATCTCGAAGGCGGCCTCGGGCAGGTCATGCGCGGCCATCAGCCGGTCGCGCGTCTCATGTGCCTGCGCCAGCGCCAGCGGCGAGCCGCGCGTGCCGATTTTCAGGGGCGTGTCGGGGGTCGGGGCATGACTGTTCATGCCTCGATGCTTAGCTGTGCCGCGCGCGGCAGACAAGCGCCTTGTGTAAACTGTGCTTGACAAAATCGGGCTGGGTTGGGACTTGGGAAACACCCAAAGGAGTCCTGCGTATGTCCGTCGCCGCCCAAGCCGCCGCCGCCCCGTCGAAAACCATCCTGCGCGCGCTGGCGGGCGAGGCGCTGCCCACGCCGCCGATCTGGATGATGCGGCAGGCCGGGCGCTACCTGCCGGAATACCGCGCGACGCGTGTGCAGGCCGGTGACTTCCTGTCGCTGTGCTACAACCCGGAGCTCGCCGCCGAGGTCACGCTGCAGCCGATCCGCCGCTACGGCTTCGACGGGGCGATCCTCTTTGCCGATATCCTGCTGGTGCCGCAGGCGCTGGGCGCGGATCTGTGGTTCGTCACGGGAGAGGGGCCGCGCCTGTCCACGATCACTGATCGGTCCGGGGTCGATGCGCTCAAAACCGTGGACGCGATACACGACACGCTGTCGCCCATTTACGAGACTGTAAAGATCCTGTCGCGGGAACTGCCCGCCGAGACGACGCTGATCGGCTTCGCGGGCGCGCCCTGGACGGTTGCCACCTACATGATCGCCGGGCGCGGCACGCCCGATCAGGGCCCGGCGCACGCCATGCGCGAAGGCGAGCCCGAGGCGTTCGATGCGCTGATAGACCGGATCACCGAAGCCACGATCGAGTATCTGTCGATGCAGATCGAGGCCGGGGCCGAGGTGGTCAAGATCTTCGACAGCTGGGCCGGGTCGCTGAAGGGCGATGCGTTCCGGCGCTACGCGCTGGAGCCCGCGAAACGGATCACTGCCGCGCTCAACGACCGCCATCCCGGCATCCCCGTCATCGCCTTCCCGCGCGAGGCGGGCGAGGGGTATATCGGCTTTGCCCGCGCGACTGGGGCCGATTGCGTGGCGCTGGACAATTCCGTCAGCCCGGACTGGGCGGCCGAGCATGTGCAGGTCGATGGCTGTGTGCAGGGTAATCTGGCCTCAAAACACATGGTCACGGGCGGGCAGGCGCTGATCGACGAGACGCGGGCCATTGTCCGGGCCTTTCGCAAGGGGCCGCATATCTTCAATCTCGGCCACGGGATCCCCCCCGACGCCGACCCCGAGAATGTCGCGCTGATGATCGAGACAGTGCGCGGCTGCCGCGACTGATGCGGTTCTGCGGCTGATCGGCTCGCGGCAGGGCCGTCGCAAGAATCGCTGACAAGCGCCCTCGGGCATTGCCCACCCACCCGCCCTTGCACGCGCCCCAAGGGCGCTTGTCAGCGCCTTTGCGCGGGCGGGGAGGGGGCGACCGGGGGTGACTGGCGCGGTGCCGAACACTCACTCGCCGGGGCGGGGCTTGTTCTTCTTCCAGCGCAGATGCGCCCACATCCACTGGTCCATATGCGCCTCGACCAGCGCCTCGAGCGAGGCGTTGAGCGCGCGGGTCATGGTCACCGGGTCGCTATGCGGGATCGGGGCCTCGACCAGGACGCGAAACCCGGTCGGCGTGTCGGCGCGCAGCCCGTAGACGGGCACCAGCAGCGCATCATGTTTCAGCGCCATCTCTGCCGCGCCGGTCGAGGTTCGCGCGGGCTGGCCCATGAAGTCGATCAGCCTGCCTTTCGACATGTAGTGATCGGCGACCAACCCGATCATGCCGCCCTTGCGCAGATGCCGCATCAGCCCCACCAGCCCGACCTTGTTGCGCGGAAAGACCGGGGCCGCGATATGCGCCATCGCAGCGACATAGCGGCGGTTGAAGGCGCGGTTGCGCATCGGCATGTAGACGCCTGCAATCTCGCAGCCCCGCGCGCGCAGGACAACGCGGGCGGCGTCGTAGCTGCCCAGATGCGCCGTCACCAGCACCACCGGACGGCCCGCATCGCGCGCGGCATCGAGCGCGGCGAGCCCGTCGCCGCTGATGGGGCTGTCCTTGACCCGTGCGATGAAGGCGTCGCCTGAAAAGGTCTCGGCCATCGCACGGGCCACATTGCGCGGCACGTCACGGCACAGGCGGCGCACCTCGGCCTCGGGCAAGTCGGGTCGCACAAGCGCCAGATTGGTGCGGATACGCGGCGGCAGCCCGGCCAGCGGGCCAAGTACATACGCGCCCAGCCAGCCCAGCACCTCGATGCGCCAGCGATAGGGCAGCGGGCGGGTGACGGTGAGCAGCGTGGCGGTGACGCGGTCCTCGAACCAGTGCTTCCAGCTCAGCGACGCGTCGGCCTTGCCGTGCTCCATGTTGGCGGCGTGTGTCATGGGCGCTGATTGCGCGTGCCACGCGACGGAGTCAAGCGGCGCGCTCAGTAGCTGTAATCGGCGTAGATCCGCGAGAGATCGCCCTGCCAGTCGCCATGATAGCGCGCCAGCAATTCGTCCGCCGGGGTCTGACCCGTCTCGACACTGTCCTTGAGCGCGTTGAGGAAATGCGTCTCGTCGGGCAGCAGCCCGCCCGCCCCTTGGCGGCCACGCGCCTTCAGCCCCGCCTCGGCGATGGCGACCACGTCGCGCGCGAGATCATGCAGCTTCACGCCCCCCGCTTCCCCTGCCAGCCCCGCGCGCGAGGCCGCCACGCGCAGCCCCTCGCGGGTCTCGTGATCCCAGCCCTTCGCCAGGTCCCATGCCGCGTCGAGCGCGGATTGGTCGTAGACCAGCCCTACCCACAGCGCGGGCAGCGCGCAGAGCCTGCGCCACGGCCCGCCATCGGCGCCGCGCATCTCGATGAATTTCTTGACCCGCGCCTCGGGGAAGATGGTGGTCAGATGGTCGGCCCAGTCCGAGAGTGTCGGCACCTCGCCCGGCAGCGCGGGCAGCCGTCCTTGCATGAAGTCGCGGAAGGACTGGCCGCGCGCGTCGAGATATTTGCCGTCGCGATAGACGAAATACATCGGCACATCGAGCGCGTAATCGACCCATCGCTCGAAGCCGAATCCGTCCTCGAAGACGAAGGGCAACATGCCGGTGCGCGCCGGGTCGAGATAGCGCCAGACCCGTGCGCGCCAGCTTGCATGCCCGTTGGGCTGCCCCTCGAAGAAGGGCGAGTTGGCGAATAGCGCGGTGGCCACGGGCTGCAGCGCCAGCGCAACTCGCAGCTTCTGGACCATGTCGGCCTCGGAGGCGAAGTCGAGATTCACCTGCACGGTGCAGGTGCGATACATCATCTGTTTTCCGGTCGTGCCGACGCGGTCCATGTAGTCGGTCATCAGCCAGTAGCGGCCCTTGGGCATCATCGGCATCTGCTCATGCGTCCAGACCGGGGCCGCGCCCAGCCCGATAAAGCCCACGCCGATCTCGTCGGCGATGCTGCGCACCTGGCGCAGATGCTCGTTCACCTCGTCGCAGGTCTGGTGGATGTTCTCCAGCGGCGCGCCGGACAGTTCGAGCTGCCCGCCGGGCTCGAGGCTGACATTCGCCCCGTCCTTCTCGAGCCCGATCAGATGGCCGGCCTCCTCGACCGGGGTCCAGCCGAAGCGGTCGCGCAGCCCCTCGAGCACGGCGCGGACCGAGCGCGGCCCGTCATAGGGGATGGGCGCAAGCGTGTCATGGCAATAGCCGAATTTCTCGTGCTCTGTGCCGATGCGCCAGGCGTCGCGCGGCTTGCACCCGGCGGCCAGATATTCGGCAAGTTGCGCGCGGGATTCGATCGGCCCGCCGCCGGTCTGGGGAATGGACATGCGCGCTCCGATCTGGTGTCGCTGGGCTGGTCTGGCGGCGAGACTTGGCCCGGCTGGCAGCCCAAGTCAAGCGCCGCTGCCCGGAATGCCCGCGCCGAAAAAGCGCCCGCGAGCGGAGCCCACCCACCCGCCCATGCCCCGCTCGCGGGCGCTGCCATCCCTGCGGGCCCGGCAGGGACACGCGTTCAGCGGGCGTGCCGCCCGGTAATGCGCAGCCCGGGCGCGCGTTCGGGGTCGCGCCACAGGGTCTGGCGGCGCTGGGGCGCGTCGAGCGCTGCCAGAAGTGTCTGCATCGACATGCCCGGCAGTGTGGCGAACACGTCGAAAAGCGCGTCGGCACCCTGTGCCGCGACAGGGATTTCAAGCGCGGTGTCCGTGTCGCCGACCAGCAGCCAGTATGTGCCGTCATGGACAAGCTGCAGTTCGATCAGATCGCCGATGCCCAGAAAGCCCCCGGTATCGGGGCCGAAATAGGAAATCTGCCCCTCGACCACCTGCACGACACCTGGGGCCTCGCCGCTGCGGTGAAAGCGCAGCCGCCGCCATCCGATCAGCGCCAGCCCCAGCCCTGTGCAGGCCACAAGGACCGCGAGAAGCTGAAAGAAGGCGCCCTGCAATGCCAGCCCCCACAGCCCCAGGGCGAAGATGCCCAGCCCGGTCAGCACCTCGGACCAGCGGGTCAGCAGCGCGCGCAGGTCGTCGCGGATCATCGCCAATCCCCCCGTGCCGCCTGCCACAGCGTCAGCGCCGCCACAGCGGCCGTGTCGGCGCGCAGGATGCGTGGGCCGAGGCTGAGCGACTGTATTCCGGGCCCCTCCCGCAGCCGGGCGCGCTCGGACGGCGAGAAACCGCCCTCGGGACCGATGAGGATCGCCGCAGGAGCAGGGGGCAGCGCAGACGGGGGTGGGGCGGACCCGTCTTCGGCGAGCGCCTCGTCGCACCAGATCAGCGCGCGGTCTGCGGGCCAGTCGCCCAGCACCTGCGCCAGTTGCGCAAGCGCGGTCACGTCGGGGACATGGGTGCCGCCGCATTGCTCTGCGGCCTCGACCGCATGGGCCTGCAGGCGGTCGCGGCGGATGCGCTCGGCGTTGGTGAATTCGGTCTGCACGGGCAGGATGCGCGCTGCGCCCAGTTCGGTCGCCTTCTCGACGATGAAATCGGTGCGCGCCTTGCGGATCGGCGCGAAGAGCAGCCACAGATCGGGCGGGTCAAGCTGCGGCGCGCTTTGCGCGAGGCACTCGGCCTCTGCACGTCGCTTGCCGATCTCGACCAGACGCGCCAGCCACTCGCCGTCGCGCCCGTTGAAAAGCGCCACCTCCGCCCCGGCGCGCAGCCGCATCACCGCGCCCAGATAATGCGCCTGCGGCTGCGACAGGGCGATGGCTTGCCCCGTCCCCAGCGGCTGCTCTACAAAGAGTCGGATTTTCGCACGCGCCGCAAGCATGAGAGGCAGCATATGATCGAGCCTGAGCAAAGGCCAGAGGGCGAGACCCAGCCCGGGCAGGTGGCCGATGCGCCGGTGCAGAACTGGGTCGATCTGCACGCGCCGCCGCGCCTGCAGCCCTTTCTGCGCCTCTCGCGGGCCGACCGGCCCATCGGGACATGGCTACTGCTGCTGCCCTGTTGGTGGGGCGCCTTCCTCGGCGCCGCCGCGCGCCCCGAAACAGCGGGCTGGCTGACGGTGTGGATCGTCATCGGCTGCGCCGCGGGCGCGTTCCTGATGCGCGGCGCGGGCTGCACCTGGAACGATCTGACCGACCGCGATATCGACGACAAGGTGGCGCGCACGCGCTCGCGGCCGCTGCCATCGGGGCAGGTCAGCGCGCATGAGGCGCGTCTGTGGATGGGCGCGCAGGCCGGGGCAGCGGCGCTGATCCTGTTCACCTTCAACTGGGCCGCCATCGGGCTGGGGCTGATGTCGCTGGCGCTGGTGGCGATCTACCCCTTTGCCAAGCGCTTCACCTGGTGGCCGCAGATCTTCCTTGGCCTTGCCTTCAACTGGGGGGCGCTGCTGGCCTGGACGGCGCAGACCGGCGCGCCGGGGCTGCCGGCGGTATTCCTGTACATGGCAGGCATCTGCTGGACGCTGTTCTACGACACGATCTACGCGCATATGGACCGCGAGGATGACGAGCTGATCGGTGTGAAATCCACCGCCCGCCTGTTCGGCGACAAGACCGAAGCGTGGCTGCGTGGCTTCCTGATCGCGACTGTGGTGCTGATGTCGCTGGCGGTGATCTACGCGCTTGCGCCGCTGGCCGACCCGCTGAAGATGTCGATCGGGCTCGCCGGGGCCTGGGCGCTGGGCGGGCACATGAACTGGCAACTTTCGAAGCTCGATATCAATGACACGAAGATGTGCTTGCGGCTGTTCCGCTCGAACCGGGATGCCGGGTTGTTCGCTGCGCTGTTTCTTGCCATCACGATCTTCATCTGATTGATCCCGCCACGCCGGGGCGCTAGGGGACCCCCATGAAAGCACAAATCCTGGCAATCGCGCAGCGTCTCGACAGCGTGCGCGTCGCCTCGTCGACAACGCTCCCGATCCTGCTGATGGCCGTGATCTTCCTGCTCGCGGCGGCGTTGTCTGTCGCCGCCGCCACGTTCGCGGTGCGCGGGATCGAACATGTCGTTGCCCGCGACGCGAATGCCACGCTCGAGGCCGAGGGACTCGACTGGGCGCAGGTCAGCACCGACGGGCTGTTGCTGACCGTCTCGGGCGAGGCCCCGTCCGAGGCGATCCGCTTTCGCGCGCTCAGCGCGGTCAGCGCCGTCGTCTCGGCCGAGCGCGTGATCGACGATATTTCAGTCGCCGCGTCGATGGACATTGCTGCGCCGCGCTTTTCCATGGAGGTGCTGCGCAACGGGCTTGACGTGTCGCTGATCGGGCTGGTGCCCGCTGCCACGGACCGCAACGAGATTGTCACCAGGATCGAGAGCATCGACCCCGAAATCTCGGTTGTCGACATGCTCGAGACCGCCAGCCACGACGTGCCGCATGGTTGGGAGCAGGCGCTGTCCTACGGTCTGACGGCGCTGTCGCTGGTGCCGACAGCCAAGATTTCGATCAGCGCCGATCAGGTCGAGGTCACCGGGCTGGCCCGCAGCGAACGCGAGCGCGACGGCCTTCGCGACCAGCTGACGCGTGACCGGCCGCGCGGGCTGATCACGTCAATCGACATTTCTGCGCCGCGTCCGGTCATCGCACCCTTCACGCTGCGTTTCGTGATCGACGCAGAGGGAGCGCGTTTCGATGCCTGTTCGGCGGATACGTCGGACGCGCGGGCGGCGATCCTGCGGGCGGGGCGGGGTGCGGGGGCCAGCGGCACGCTGGAATGCACCATCGGGCTGGGCAGCCCCACCCCGCGCTGGCAGGCCGGCGCGGTCGAGGCGATCGGCGCGCTTGGCGCGCTGGCGGCCGGAACACTGACGATGGCCGACACCGATATTACACTGATCGTGCCCAATTCGGTCGCCGCCGATGATTTCGACGAGGCTGTCGGCGCGCTGGAAAACCGCCTGCCCGACATCTTCTCGTTGCAGGCCACCCGCCTGCCGCCCGAGGCAGAAAATGACACCCCCGCCGAAGAGGATGCGCGCGAGTTCATCGCCAGCCGCACGGCAGAAGGGGTCGTGCAGCTGCGCGGGCGCCTGGTGGATGAGCGGCTGCGCGATGCAGTCCGCACGCTGGCACAGGCCGAGTTCGGGGTGCCTGCCGTGCAGATGCAGGCGCGGGTCGATCCCGACCTGCCCGAAGGCTGGCCGGTGCGCGCGCTTGTGGCGGTCGAGGCGCTGGCCGCGCTGGAACATGGCAGCGTGCATGTCCGCCCCGACCGGCTGGACGTGCGCGGCGTGACCGGCAATGCCGGTGCCTCGGACCTGATCTCGCGCCGGGTGGTCGAGAAGCTGGGCCGCGATGCGGTGTTCAATCTCGACATCCGCTATGACGAGCAGTTCGACCCGGTGGCGATGCAGCCAACGCCCGGCCGCTGCGAGCGCTGGATCATCGAGGTGCTGGAGGAACGCCAGATCACCTTCGAGCCCGGCTCCGCCTCGGTCGTGTCGGACTCGGCGCGGGTGCTGGACCAGATCGCCGAGATCCTGATCGAATGCGGGCGGCTGGAGATGGAGGTCGCAGGCCACACCGACAGCCAGGGCAGCCTCGAGACCAACATGCGCCTGAGCCAGCAGCGCGCTGACGCGGTGGTGGCGGGGCTGATGTCGCGCGGTGCGCTGGTGGGCGATTTCGAGTCCAAGGGCTACGGGCCCGAGTTCCCGATCGCCGACAACAGCACGGCAGCGGGTCGTGAGGCGAATCGTCGCATCGAGTTCCGCCTGATCGGGGAATCGCTCGAGGCCGCGCAGGCCGAGCGGGGCGAGGACCCCGAGCCCGAAGAGCCGCCCGAGCCGCGCGACGAATCGGAACTGGAGATTGCCATTACCGTCGGCGCGGGGGATGCTCCGCGTCCGCCGGAACGGCCCGCGCGCTGATGCGGGAGACGCTAGTTGCAGGGGACCTTCGACCAAGATGAATCGCACTGAATTCATTATCGCCACTGCCATAATCCTGTTCGTGGCCTTTGCTTTGGGGTGGTT
>PXES01000333.1 GCA_003564655.1 Paracoccaceae bacterium | reverse complement strand
GTGAGGGAAGCGGTCGCAATGGTCGAATATGTGGACAGCGCCGAAGAACTGGCGGGCAATCTTGCGGCGGTCAGGGATGACCTTTGCCAAGACGCCAGCACCATGCCCGACAGCGAGGTGCAGGCGATTGCCGCATGGGCATGGCGGGCGCGACTGGAAAACCGGATATTCCGAGGGCGTGACAGCGCCGTTTTCCTGCACCGCCTTGCACTGGATGCCGTGCGCCAATGGCACAATGAGGCGGATGCAATCGCGCTTTTCGTGCTCTTGCAGGACATGCACGGCCACACCCCCGGCAAGCGGTTTGCGCTGGACTTCAAGGCCATGAGGGACGCGGGGCTTACCCGCCAGTCAATCCCGCGCTTGCGTGCTGCCCGTCGAACGCTGGAGGCGGTCGGGCTGGTCAGGCTGGTGGGGAACTATCGGGCAGGGTCGGTGCACCAGACCTTCACCTTGGCCCGATTGCGCAACACTGGCGACGATGGGGAGGGCATTGTGCATATTGGCAAACCTGCCCTTAACAGGTAGAGTTAACTCATCAAATGCCAACCGATGCAAGTTGCGCCGCTGGTAGCCGTAGTGAAGACAGTTCCTTAATCTGAAAGTGAGAACCAAACAATGATTGCGACTATGTATATCTTGTCCATCCTACAGTTAGTCTTGGCAGTATTGGCTTTTTTCGCCGCTGCGGGCGCGATGCATGAAATCACTGCTGCTGTTGCGTTTGCGGGCGGCTCAGTCTCGCTTGGTATCGCCTTTATGATGACCATGAAAGAGCAACAGGCGGATCGGAGCGAAGACCTACAGAAGCTTATTTCCAGTATCGCAAAGAAATTGGATTCTGATGTTGCCAGCAAGGAGCCTTGAAGCTTACAGAAACTTTCCCGCAACTTCGTGACATTCCCTACAAAATTGAGAGGAACTTTTGATGCGTTACCTGATTGCCTGTATGGCCCTATGTGCTGGCCCGGTTCTTGCGCAAGTTGACGATGAATCAATCGTTGCTCGATGTGACGCAGAATGGGGTGATGATTTCCAGATGGTCGCGTTTTGTCGTGACCAACAACGCACGGCGGGCAGTCGGTGGATTTCAATAGTTGATGGTGTTGCGCCAGACACGCCAGCCGATAGCATTGTGAGTCGGTGTCTAGGGGAGTGGGGCGACGATTATCAGATGCTTGTTTTCTGCCATGACCAGCAACAATCCGCGCTGCAAACCTTGGCGACAAAACCCGACGATATCCCCGAAGGCGTCTTTGAAACCATCGTCAACAGATGTGACGCAGAATGGGGTGATGATTTCCAGATGGTAAACTTTTGCCGAAATCAGCAAGTGACCGCTTGGCGCAGTCTCCAATAGAAAGCCGCGCGCTCAGGTCAGGCTTAGGTGGCGGGGAAGCAGGGGGGGAGGGTCTAAGATTACATATGACGCCTGAAATCGAACCTACAAAACTGCCACGATAGGAACTGCCCGATATGACAAAGAACGAACTGGCAGATGATGCCCGCTTGAATGAGGCAATCGACAAGCTGCCAAAAGACAAGCGCGACAGGCTGGCTCAGATCGCCACGGAAATGCTGGCCCGCGATGTTGCGCCATCCATGAAGCTGGAAATGAAAGATGACGTCTTGTCGATTGGTCTGGAAAGCGAAGACCTAGCGACCGCCACGCTCTTGCAGATGGCAGACATAGGAACACGCGACAAAGACTTTCATTCGGGGCTTATCGGGCAGATTGCTTGCTTAGGGTCGCACAAGCGCAATATCGACAGCACCAATTCCAATTTTGTCATGGCAGTTGTCCGGTCGATTGAACCACGCGATGAACTGGAGGCGATGCTTGCCACGCAGATGGGCGCTATTCATGCCGCGTCCATGATGATGGCGCGCAAACTCAATCATGTGACCACCATTCCGCAACAGGACAGCGCCGAAAGAACGCTGAACAAGCTGGCCCGAACTTTCACCACGCAGATGGACGCCTTGAAGCGATACAGGACAGGCGGGCAACAGAAAGTCACGGTCGAACACGTCACGGTCAATTCGGGCGGTCAGGCAATTGTGGGCGCGGTGCAGACGGGTGGAGGGGGGTGCAAGTGAAAACCCCCGACAACCCCAAGCACCCCGCCCAGCGCTTAGCTGATGCCCCGCGTTGCACCGCGACAGCCAAGAGCACGCGATGCCGGTGCAATGCCCCCGCCGTGAAGGGTTGGACGGTTTGCCGGATGCATGGCGCGCGCGGTGGTGCACCCTCTGGCCCTGCCAATGGTCGGTGGCGGCATGGCGACAGGACAAGGGCAAACGACGACATGCGCCGCGCTATGGCCCAGCTTATGCGAGAGGCGCGCGAAACCGCCAAGGCGCTGGGCGCTTCATAGCTGGAGGCTTTCGTTTGGCTTGCGGGCGACTGCGTAGGTTCTTCGGGCAGTCTTTGCTTGGGGGTGTTTCCAGATCGCACGACCACCCTAGAGACAGACAATCCCAAGAGGGTTGCCAAGCCCCGCAAGCGTTTTTCTATTGTGGGGCTTTATGTTGGGTAAGGGAGCCAAATCCCCATTTTATCCAATGAAATCAATGGGCATTGGCGGAGAGACAGGGATTCGAACCCTGGGTCCCCGTGAAGGGACAACGGTTTTCGAGACCGCCCCGTTCGACCACTCCGGCACCTCTCCAGTCGCGGGGGAGATAATCGCTGAAGGACCC
>PXES01000168.1 GCA_003564655.1 Paracoccaceae bacterium | reverse complement strand
TCGATCCGGACCCGATGGCGGTGCGCAACAACCGCATCGAACTGGTGCTGCTGCGCCAAACGTCGGCACCCTGAGCGGTTAGGCCCAAATTAACACCGCGGGTCCAGAGTGGGCTGCAGAGAATCACTGTGGAATGGAGCGGAGATGAGCATTTCCTCCTCGATGAACGCTGGCGTATCGGGCCTGAAAGCCAATGCGACCCGGCTTGCGACGATCTCGGACAACATCGCGAACTCGGCGACGCATGGCTATCGCCGGTCGCAGGCCAGCTTCCAGTCGATGGTGATCGGCTCGGGCATCGCGGGTGAGGCAAGCTACAGCGCAGGCGGGGTGCGTTCGACCACTCAGCGGATGGTCGATCAGGGGGGCGCCCTGATCAGCACCCAGAACGCGACCGACATCGCGATTTCCGGGCGTGGCTTCATTCCGGTTACGTCGCCATTGGGCGCACGCCTGCAGGACGGCACGGCCCCATTGATGCTAACCCCCACCGGGTCTTTCCGGCAGGATGAGGCGGGGTATCTGCGTGACCCGTCGGGAAATGTGCTGCTGGGTTGGCCTGCGGCGACCGATGGCTCGATTCCGACCTATCCCCGTGACAGTGCGTCGGGTCTGCAACCTGTCCGGATAGACACCATTCAGCAGGCATATTCGGCGACCAGTCGCGTCGATTTTGGCGTGAACCTGCCGGCTTCTGCGACAGCCCCAGGTGGCAGCAGCGACCCGCTGGGTCTCTCGGTCGAGTATTTCGATGCGATGGGACTGTCGGGCACGATCGATGTCGAATTCACGCCGGTGCAGACCCCGCCCAACAGCAATACCTGGGAAATGTCACTGACCGATCCGTCCGACGGAACGTTGCTGGGAACATACGATCTGGTATTCGACAGCAGCATCGCGCAGGCGGGCACGCTTGTCTCGGTGACCCGAACCAGCGTGGTCGGCCAGGATTACGAGGGCACCACCGGAACGATTCCGCTGGCGCTCGGCCCTCAGACCATCGACCTGTCGCTGGGGCTGATCGGAGAAGGTGGCGGGCTGGTCCAGCGTGGTCAGACCTTCTCGTCTGCAGGGGTGAGTCAGGACGGCTTTGGCGCTGGCAATCTGATCGGACTGACGGTCGAGCGCGACGGCAAGCTCGATGCGATCTATGATCAGGGTTTCCGGCGCACGCTCTATCGCATTCCCATCGTAGATGTGCCCAATGCGAACGGGTTGACCGCAGTCGGCGATCAGGCGTTCAAGGTCTCGCGCGATAGCGGCCCGTTCTTCCTGTGGGATGCGGGCACCGGGCCGGTCGGCAATTTCGTCGGCAATGCGTTGCAGGAATCGGCGACCGACGTCGCCGCCGAACTGACCAGCTTGATCCAGACCCAGCGCGCCTATTCGTCGAACGCCAAGGTTATCCAGACCGTCGATGAGATGTTCCAGGAGACGACCAACATCAAGCGCTGAGCGCGCCCGTCCGAAAGGCCCTGACCCATGTCCCTGTCGCTTGCACTCTCCTCTGCGCTGAGCGGGCTGCACGTCAATTCGCGTGCAACCCGGCTTGTCGCCGACAATATCGCCAATCAGGACACGCCCGGCTATGCCGTGCGAACGCTCGATCAAGCCTCCCGGACGCTGGGTGGCGCGGGCAATGGCGTTGTGGCGACGGGCATCCACCGCGACAGTGACTCCGGCCTGTTGGCGGCGTATCGCGGGGCACTGACGCAATCGGTGGGGCGCGGCGAGATCGCGGAGTTCTGGACCCGGATCGAGACAGCTATCGGCCTGCCGGGCGATGACGGCAGCCTCAGCCAGCGCCTCGACCGGCTGGAGGTCGCGCTGAGCGATGCCGCCGCGCGGCCGGACTCACAAGCCTATCTGCAACAGGTTGCCCAGGCGGCGGCAGACATCGCCCACAGCTTCGGGAAGATCGAAACGACGCTTCAGGACGCCCGCGCCACGACAGACACCGCCATTGCCCGCGATGTCGCGCATCTCAATGACGGACTTGCCGAGATCGCGGATCTGAACCGCGAAATCCAGCGCCAGACTCTCACCGGCGGCAGCCCGCAGTCGCTGATGGATGTCCGACAGAACCGGATCGACCGGATCGCCGAGATTGTTCCTGTCACCGAAATCGCACGCTCGGACGGGCGGGTTGCGCTGATGAGCCCGGACGGCGTGATGCTGGTGGATCGCACCGCGGCAGAATTTGTCTTCAGCCCTACCAGCGCGATCGGACCTGACGACAGGGTCGAAACCGGGGCGCTTTCCGGGCTGGAACTGAACGGCCGACCAGTTGCCCCGACCGCCGGCCTGCTGGCCGAGGGACGTCTCGGCGCCAATTTCGGCTTGCGCGACACGCTCGCGCCGCAAATGCAGGGGCAACTCGATACGCTGGCCGAGGATCTGGTCACCCGATTCTCGCAGGCCGAGGGGGGGGCGCTCGGGCTGATCGCGCCATCCGATGGTGTCTGGCCACCCACGCAGCCGGGCCTCTCTGGGCGGCTGGTCCTGAACCCGCTCGCCGACCCGGCAAGCGGGGGCGATCTGACCCGGCTGCGCTCTGGCCTCTATGCCGCGCAGCCCGCGGCAGTGTCGGATCCCGCGCATCTGACCCGGCTGCGTGACGCGATGCGTGCGCCCACCGACCTGTCCGGCACTGCCCCGAGCCGCGACGCCGGGGCCCATGCCGCCGCGATGCTCTCCCTTGTCGGCACGACACGGCTGGGCGCCGAGCAGGCCGAAGCTACAGCGAAATCCGGGCTAAACGCGCTGCAGGACAATCTCGCCGCGCGCGGGGTCGACAGCGATGCCGAACTGGCACGCTTGCTGACGCTGGAGCAGGCGTACGCCGCGAACGCGCGCGTGCTTTCGACAATCGATGCGATGATGCGCCGCGTGCTGGAGATTTGACCATGATCGAGACCGGTTTCAGTGACATGGCCCGCAGACAGAGCTTCCAGCGCCACGGCGCCCGCCTGCGGGCCGAGGTCGCCACACTCAGCAACCAGATGACGACTGGCGTGCTTGACGACCGCACCCGTGCCCTGCAGGGCGATTTCGCGCTGCTGGCCAGCGTCAAAAAGGGGCATGAGCTGTCCGGCGCAAGGCAGCGCATCGCACAGGACGCGCAGCTTTTCCTCGAAGTGCAACAGAACGCCATTGCGGACATCCGTGAAACCGCACAGTCAGGCGTGGCCGAGCTGTCGCTTCTCACCGCGACGAGCGATGCTCCGGCACTCGGGATTGTCCGCGAGACCATGCGCACGGGCTTTGAACAGGTTGTCGCGCGGCTCAACACTTCGCTTGGCGGTCGGTCGATTATGGCCGGGGTCGCGAGCGACAGCGCGGCGCTGGCCCCGGCGGACGCGATGCTCGATGCACTTCAGGCGGATTTGCCGGCCAATTCAACACCCGCCGATATTCAGGCATATGTCGAGCAGTGGTTCGCCCCCGGCGGCGGATTCGACGCGCAGGGCTACACAGGCGGCCCGGCGCGAAGCGACCGGCTCGACCTCGGCAATGGTATCACCGCCGCGCTCGACGTGACTGCGGCTGATCCGGCGCTGCGGTCGACCCTTGCCGCCCTCGCCACCGGCGCGCTTCTGTCAGAAGGGGTGCTCGTCGGCGACCCGGCAGGGCAGCGCGAGCTGCTGGCCGGGGTCAGTGCGTCGCTGATCGTTGCGAATGACGGGTTGATCGGCCTCGCCGCCCGTGTCGGGATCGAGGAAGAACAGGTCGCCCGTGCCGCCAGCCGCGCCAGCGCCGAGGAGAACGCCATGCAGCGCACCCTCGCCGCGATGACAGCAGCGGACCCGTATGACACCGCCACGCGGCTCGAGGCTGCGATGTCGCAACTCGATACCCTTTATGCCCTGACCGTGCGCCTCTCGCGCCTGTCCCTGTCGGAATATCTGTGATGAGAAAACCCGCCTTTCTGTGCGTCCTGCTCAGCCTTGTGCTGACAGCGCTCGCCGCCAGCGCCGCGGCTTCGGTCCGGTTGAAGGATCTGGTCGAATTCGACGGCGTGCGCGGCAACGACCTGCTGGGCTACGGGCTTGTCGTGGGCCTCAACGGGACGGGCGACAGCCTGCGCAACGCACCGTTCACCGAGGACATGATGTCGAACATCCTCGAGCGGCTAGGGGTCAATGTCACGGGCGAGCAGTTCCGCCCGCGCAATGTCGCCGCGGTGATCGTGACCGCCAGCCTGCCGCCCTTCGCGCGCGCAGGCGGGCGGGTCGATGTCACCGTCTCGGCCATTGGCGACGCTTCGAGCCTGCTGGGTGGCACGCTGGTGATGACCCCGCTCAATGGTGCGGATGGCACAATCTATGCGGTCGCGCAGGGGACGGTGATCGCGGGCGGCGCCGCGATTGAGGGTCAGGGCGCGCGAGAGGTCCGGGGCGTGCCGACCTCGGGCAGCATCCCCCTCGGCGCTCGGGTCGAGCGTGAGGTGGCGTTCGAACTGGCCGAGCTTGACCGTATCCGGCTGGGGCTGCGTGTGCCCGATTTCACCACCGCCGCGCTGATCGAGAATGGGATCAACGACGCGTTCGGACGGCGCGTCGCGGTTATGACCGACCCCGGAACCGTCGTACTTGATGTGGGAGCCACGGGGATGAACTCGGCCGCCCATGCGCTGGCACGGATCGAGAATATAACCGTAACGCCCCAGACCCGCGCGCGCGTTGTTGTCGATCAGCGCTCCGGCACCATCGTGCTGGGCGAGGATGTGCGCATCAGCCGCGTCGCGGTGGCGCAAGGCGGGCTGACCCTGCGGGTCGAGGAGACCCCGCTTGTCGTGCAACCCAACCCCTTTGCCGAGGGCGAGACGGTCGTCGTCCCCCGCTCGCGCGCCGAGATGACCGATCACGCGCCGGCAGGCATGGCCGAACTGCGCGGCGGCACATCGCTGTCCGAGATCGTGGCGGGCCTCAATGCGCTTGGGGTGGCGCCGCGCGACATGATCGACATTCTGAACAGTATCAACGCGGCGGGCGCGCTGCATGCCGAGCTGATCGTGCGCTGAGGCCACTGTCGGGCAGGCGGCGGCGCAGCAACCCGGTCCTGCGCCAGCGCGCTTTGACCCCGGGCGCAACAACCGTTCCGGTCAAGCCCGCTCGGCCATGGCGGTAGCGGTTTCTCTTGCCAGCATTCCCGCATCGTCGTTGCATGACCGCAGACGCGCATCGGGGGTGCCCGTGAAACGCCACGGCTTGGCCGGAGCATGGTGGCACTGCCGTCGGCGCGGGACGAGCCCTGCATCGCGGTTCGGACGCCGCGGGCGGTGCCGCGACGAGAGGCCGTCTTGCCATGGCAATTCTGTCTGCATATCCCGCAAAAGCGTCGAAAAAACGGTAGCGCGGCGGGCTGTCCTGTGGTGTCACTGGCGTGACGCAGGGGTAATGCGACCGAAGCCGAAGGAGGACATCATGACATCCAGACCTGCCGCGCGCATGATCGGCGGCGTGGCCATCGCGCTGGGCCTGAGTGCCAGCGCCGTCCAGGCGCAGGATTTCACCCTGACTCTGCACCATTTTCTGGCCGCGCAGGCGAATGTGCCGAAACACATCCTTGATGTCTGGGCCGACGGAGTGGAGGCCGACAGCGAGGGCCGTATCCAGGTGGACCGTTTCCCGGCGATGCAACTGGGTGGCACGCCCGCCGAGCTGTATGACCAGGCCGCCTCTGGCACGGCGGACCTGATCTGGACCGTTGTCGGCCTGACGCCGGGCCGCTTTCCCAGCACCGAGGTTTTCGAGCTGCCCTTCATGGTCTCGGATGCGGGCGCGGCCTCCTATGCCTACTGGCACCTCTATGAAGAAGCCATGCAGGAGGAATTCGCCGATGTGAAGATCCTCGGCACCTGGGTTCATGGCCCCGGCGTGATCCACTCTGAGGCACCTGTCGCCGCGCCCGCCGATCTGCGCGGAATGCAGCTGCGTGGCCCCTCCCGGCTGACCGTGCAGCTTCTCGAGGCGCTGGGCGCAACGCCGGTGGGGATGCCCGTCGCACAGGTGCCCGAGGCGCTGTCGCGCGGGGTGATCGACGGGGCGGTGATGCCTTGGGAGGTCGCGCCCTCGCTGCGCATCCCCGAGCTGGTCGAGTTCCACACAGAATTCGACGGCGACATGATCTACACGATCACCTTCATCCTCGCTATGCACCGTCCGGCCTATGAGGCGCTGCCCGACGATTTGCGGGAGGTGATCGACGCCAATTCCGGGCTTGAATTCTCGGTTTTCGCGGGCACCACGCAGCAGGAGTATGACGCGCCGGGCCGCGCCATTGCCGAAGAGATGGGCAACATGATCATCACCATCCCCGCCGAGGAGGTCACGGAATGGCGCGCGTTGGCCGAGCCGATCTATGACCGCTGGGTTGCGGATATGGCTGAGCGCGGCAAGGACGGGCAGGCGCTGATCGACCGGGCGCGCGCGCTGATGGCGGAGTATGAGGCCGCCGAGTAGGGGGGGGCCGATGCAGCGTGCGATACATGGCGTGATGCTGACCGTCGCTCGTGCGCTGGCGCTGATCGGCGGCGGCGTGTTGCTGGCGCTGATCGTGATGACCTGCCTCTCCATCGCCGGACGGCATCTGGCAGCGGCGCTGGGCTCGGAGGCTGCGCAGACGCTTGTGCCGGGCCTTGCCGACGCGCTTCTGGGGCTGGGAGTCGGTCGGGTCTTCGGTGATTTCGAGATGACCGAACTGGGCATGGCCTTCGCCATCTTCTGCTTCCTGCCCTATTGTCACATCACGCTCGGCCATGCGCGGGTCGATGTGTTCACCTCTGCTCTGTCCGACCGGGTCAATCGCTGGCTGCGGCTGGTCGCCGAGGCGGCGTTTTTCCTTGCGCTGGCGCTGATCGCGTGGCGGCTGTCGGTCGGCATGTCGAACCGGCTGCGCACGGGGCAGACGACCTACATCCTCGAATGGCCTGTCTGGATGCCCTATGCCGCCTGTCTGGGCGCTGCAGTCGTGGCCGTGGTCGTCGCGGCCTACATGCTGGCCGTACGGATGATCGAGGCCGTGCAGGATCGCGACATCATCGATGAGCCGGGAGAGGCCGAGCGATGAGCGCCATGGCCATCGGGCTGATGTCCTTTCCCGCGCTGCTGGGGCTGATTTTTCTGCGCGTGCCCATCGGGCTGGCGATGTTCCTGACCGGGCTGGTCGGGCTGGTGCTGGTCACCGGCAGCACGGCCCGCCCGCTTTCGCGGCTTGAGACCGAGGTGTTCACCACCTTCGCCAGCTATTCGCTGAGCATCGTGCCGATGTTCCTGCTGATGGGCCATTTCGCCACGCTGGGCGGCATGTCGCAAGCGCTGTTCCGCGCGGCCGAGGGGTTTCTGGGCCATCGCCGGGGCGGGGTGGCGATGGCCGCCATCGGGTCGAGCGCGGGGTTCGGGGCGATCTGCGGCTCATCACTGGCCACGGCGGCCACGATGGGCCGGGTCGCGTTGCCCGAACTGCGGCGCAGCGGTTATGCGGGTGGCCTTGCCACCGCGACGCTGGCAGCGGGCGGGGCGCTGGGCATTCTGATCCCGCCCTCGGTCGTGCTGGTGATTTACGCGATCCTGACCGAGCAGAACATCGCCAAGCTGTTTCTGGCTGCGATCGTGCCGGGGGTCCTGGCGGCGATCGGTTACATGGTGGTGATCGCGATCTATGTCCGGATGAACCCCGACGCCGCCGGGACGCGCGCGCGGGTCGGCTATGGCGAGCGGCTGCGCGCGTTGGCGCAGGTCTGGCCGGGGATGTTGGTCTTTGCGCTGGTCGTGGGGGGGATCTATGCGGGCTGGTTCACGCCCACAGAGGGCGCGGCGGTGGGCGCGCTGGGCACCGGGCTTATCGCCTGGGCCAATGGCGGGCTGACACGCAAGACACTGGCCGAGAGCTTCCAAGTCACCGCGCGCGGCTCGGCGATGATCTTCTTCATCATCTTCGGTGCGGCCTTCTATAACGGGTTCCTCGCGCTGACGCAGGTCCCGCAGAGTATCGCCGGATGGGGCGGCGGATCGGGCCTTGGGCCGCTGACAGTGCTGCTGATGATCCTTGCCTTTTATCTGATCCTTGGCTGCGTGATGGACAGCCTGTCCATGATTCTGCTGACCATCCCGATCTTCTGGCCCATCGTGATGGAGCTGGACATCAATTTCGTCGCCATGGCCGACCTGCACGCGGCGCGGGCGCGCGAGGCGATCCGCGCAGGGGTCGAGGTCGCGCCGGAGATGTTGCGCAGCGTCGAGGCTGCTATCGCTGCCGGAAGCGAGTTGACGCGCGAGCAGATCCAGGCGCTGGGGTTGCGGCGGGTCAACGACCTCGCGCTCGAGCGTGCCAATGTGGAGATGCGGGCGATCTGGTTCGGAATACTTGTGCTGATCGTGGTCGAGGTCGGCCTGATCACCCCGCCGGTTGGAATGAATCTGTTCGTGATCAACGCCATGGCGCCTGGGACGCGGATCACCGAGACTTATCGCGCTGTGCTTCCCTTTGTCGCATCGGATCTGATCCGTGTCGCGATCCTTGTGGCATTTCCGGCGATCACGCTTTTCCTGATCGTGCCGTGATCTCGTGCGTCTTGGTGCTGCCCCATTCGGCTAGCATTAACCTTGTTGCTGCCATCTTTCTGCCGCAGCAATTCAGTTATTTTTCAACATCGCACATTTCAGGAGACAGGCATGTTTCGCAACAAGGCAGGACGCAAAGAGACCAAGGGCAATTCGGTCATGGCGACATGGCTTGGCGCCGGAAACCGCGGAGAAGAAGACGGCCGTGTCGGCAAGCGTCTTGACGCGCTATCGCATGAACGCGAGGCCAGACTGCCGCGGAACGGTTTTTTCAAGCTGTTTGGTTGAGCGCGGGCAATCGCAGCGCCTGCAGCAGGTCGCGAAGCTCCTGGCGGGCGGCGATATGCGACAGCGTCAGCGACTCGGTCCCGGTATCGGACAGGTCGAGTACAGTCAGACCCTTGGGGAACAGTTCGCGGAAGATCACCCGCTCGCTGAAGCCTGGCGCGACGCGAAAGCCGATGCGCTTCGACAGCGTTTGCAGGGCTTCGCCCACTTTGCGTTTGTTGTGCATTGCGGTGGTTCCCAGTCGGTTGCGCAAGACCACCCAGTCCAGCGGTGAGAGGCCGGACTCCGCGCGCGCCTGCCGCGCCTTCCAGACCATCTCCGAGTAGATCGAGGGGGAGAGGACCGCGCCAGTATCGGGGTCGGTCCGGGCGAGCAGATCGAAATCGATGAAGCTGTCATTGATCGGAGTGACGAGCGTGTCCGCGACCGAATGGGCGAACTGGCCCAGCCGCGTATGCGCGCCGGGACAGTCGATCAGGATAATGTCAGACGTCGGTTCCAGCGCCTCGAGGGCTGCGCTCATGCGCGCGTCATGCAGCGCCGGGCCTTCGGGCAGGTCAAAGCGCCCCGGCTCTGGCAGCGGCATGAAGACCGGCGAGGGCAGGTCCACCCCGATTCGCGCTGTCCAGTTTCCGCGATTCTCGATGTAGCGTCCCAGCGTCAACTGGCGCAGGTCCAGATCCATAGCGCCGACGCGTAATCCGGCCCGCGCGAGGCCGACCGCCAAATGCATCGAGACCGTGGACTTTCCCGACCCGCCCTTCTCGTTTCCGACGACGATGATATGCGCCATTGCGACTTACCCTGCTGCCTGCCGACCCTTCTCTAGGCAGCATCGGCAGCAGATACAAGCGGCAGGCAAACCCTTGTCATGGAAAAGAAAAAGGGGCGCGGTAATCGCGCCCCCTGTCCAGATGTGGCTGGCTTCAGAAGCCCAGGCCGGCATACTTGTTCTTGAACTTGGACACGCGACCGCCCGTGTCCATCAGGCGGGTGCCGCCCCCGGTCCAGGCCGGGTGCACGCTGGGGTCGATATCCAGCGACAGCGTGTCGCCTTCCTTGCCCCAGGTCGATTTCATCTGAACCACAGTGCCGTCAGTCAGCTTGACGTTGATCAGGTGGTAATAGGGATGCGTTTCGGCTTTCATCGCGGAACTCCTCAGGCGGATGTCTTGAGCGGACGGTAATTGGTCTTCTCGGCGATGCGGGCCGACTTGCCGCGGCGCGCGCGCAGGTAATAGAGCTTCGCGCGGCGCACCTTGCCGCGGCGGACCACGGTGATGCTGTCGATATTGGTCGAATGCAGGGGGAACACACGCTCCCCCCCTTCGCCGAACGAGATCTTGCGCACGGTGAAGGACGCGCCGATGCCGTTGCCGCCCTTGCGCCCGATGCAGACGCCCTCGAAGGCCTGCACGCGCGAACGGGTGCCCTCGGTCACCTTGTAGCCCACGCGGATGGTGTCACCGGCCTTGAAATCCGGGATGTCCTTGCCAAGCTCCGCGATCTGCTCGGCTTCGATCTGTGCGATAAGGTTCATCGCAAATCCTCTCGGTTGCGCACGGTTGTCCCGCGCAGGTCTGGCTGGCCAAGAGCTCTGGTCTTCGTCCGGGTCCACCGCAGTGCCCGCCAGAGAGTGGTCAAGCGTTCTTGTCAGGCCTCGGGCGCTGCACTGCCCCTGCCGAAGCGTCAGAATGGCAACACCAAAGGGTCCACGCGCCGATTCCGATGCGGGACGGCTGTGCTTTACGCGCCGGGGCGGGGTGCGTCAAGGCGCGACGGGAATGTCAAAGCCGGGCGGGGCGAGTTCGAAACCCTCGAAGCGAAAGCCGGGCGAGACGGTGCAGCCGACCAGCGACCAATCCCCGAGGCTGCGCGCGGCCTGCCAGTGATACGCGGGCACAATACCCTGCGGCAACTGACCCCGCGCCAGATCACTGCCCAGGACCTGCGCGCGGGCCGGGCCTGCGGCATCTGGCGCGATGGACAACTCCAGCGCTGCTCCGGCGTGGAAGTGCCATATCTCGACCGCATCGACGCGGTGCCAGTGGCTGCGCTCTCCCTCTGCCAGCAGGAACAGGATCGCCGTTCCCGCGGGGCGCGCCTCGCCCTCGGCCTCGGCCACCCAGGTTTGCCGATACCAGCCCCCCTCGGGGTGCGGGGCCAGGCTGAAGCGTGCGATGACTTCTTGGGCGGTCATCAGAACAGGACCGAGGGCAGCCAGAGCACCAGCCCGGGGAAGACGAACAGCGTCGCTATCGCAAGAACCTGCAGCAGCACGAAGGGAATCGCTCCGCGATAGATCATGCCGGTGCTGACCGAATTGGGGGCCACCCCCCGTAAGTAGAAGAGCGAGAAGCCGAAAGGTGGTGTCAGGAAGCTGGTCTGCAGGTTCACGCCGATCATCACTCCCAGCCAGATCGGATCGACGCCCAGGATCAGCAGCGTCGGCGCGGTGATGGGCAGCACGATGAAGATGATCTCGAACGTGTCGAGGATGAAACCGAGGATGAACATGATCAGCATGACCACGATCATCGCCCCCATTGCACCACCCGGCATCGCGGTCAGGAATTCGCGCACCAGCCGGTCGCCGCCCATCTGCCGAAACACAATGGCAAAGACCGACGCGCCGAACAGGATGATGAAGATCATCGAGGTGATGACCGCCGTACGCCGCGCCACCTCGCTGAACACCCCGAAGGACAGCCGCCAGCGCAGCGCCGCCAGCACCGTCGCGCCCACTGCGCCGACGGAGGCCGCCTCCGTCGGTGTTGCGATGCCGCCCAGGATCGAGCCCAGCACGGCCGCGATCAGCAGAAGGGGCGGGACCAGAGCGAACAGGATCTCCTTCCAGAGCCCGGCCTTTTCCTCGGGTGGTACGGGTGTGGCGGGACAGCTTTGCGGATCGGTGACGGCCTTGAACAGGATGTAGAGAATATACAGCCCGACCAGCAGCAGCCCCGGCAGGATCGCACCGGCGAACAGATCGCCGACCGAGACAGTCGTCGGGGCGAAGTTGCCAAGAGACATCTGCGCTTCGGCATTCATGCCCGCGATCATGTCGCCCATGAAGATCAGCACGGTCGAGGGCGGGATGATCTGCCCCAGCGTCCCGCTGGCGCAGATCGCACCGCAGGCGAGTTTCGGGTCATAGCCCGCGCGCATCATCGCCGGAAGCGATATCAGCCCCATCGTGACCACAGTGGCGCCCACCACCCCGGTCGAGGC
>PXES01000072.1 GCA_003564655.1 Paracoccaceae bacterium | reverse complement strand
CTCAGACGCCGTGCAGCAGCGCTCTCCGTTTTTTGCGGGCGTCCGTTGGGGCCAGGAGCCCGCTCCATTTGCCGCTTGAGCGTGTCGTACTGTTTGCGGAGCTTGGCCATGCTCAGGATGTTGGCACACCAGAACTCATCGCGCTGAGCCCAGCGGATGAGCCGCGCCGCCTCGCGCGCAGGCCGCTCATCCAGGCGCAGCATGCGGTCCGCCGTGACGACCCAGGCGCGAAACGCACCAGAGCCCTCGTCGGGGACGCGGGTCGTGGCATCGCGCGCCAGGATCTCGGCGCGCAAGAACACGGCCAGCCGATAGGGCTCCGACTGTGGGTCGCCGGGAGGCTGCACGGGGGCCGGAGGGGGAGGGGTCGACGTCGGAGACGTCGGACCATGATCTTCCCGATCTTGAGCTTGAGTTAGAGCTTGAGTTAGAGCTTGAGGTTTGGCAAACCGTTGGGCGAACCGTTCCCGTAACCGTTTGGCAAACCGTTGGGCGAACCGTTCGGCCAACAGTATGAAGTCTTGCAGGAGTAGGGTTTGCGGGAGCTCCTCCAGGTGTCGGATCGCCGCTTTCTCCTGGTTCGGGTTGGCAGGTTGCTGATACTTCAACGCCTGTCGGAGAAGGGCCACGGAGACGGTTTCGTCATAGGCCAGGAAACCGTCGGCCAACAGTTGGGCGAACGGTTTGCCTAACCGTTCGGGTAACCATTGTAGGTCCGCCATGATGTAGGGTTTGGGCAGGCGGAACAGGCCCTCCGCAGTGCGGTGTGGGCACGTCAGGAGATACAGGGCCAGCAGGCGGGTGTCATCGTCCCACCCAAGGACCTTCTCGTCGCTCCAGAATCGGGAGCAGATGCGGTAATAGCGAACGTCCATCGCCTACCCTCCCCCCTCGCAGAGCGTGTAGGGCTCCGACTGTGGGTCGTCGGTGGGCTGCACAGGGGTCGAAGGGGTTGGCGTCGCGGGCGACGGCTGCGCCGTCGACCTTTCTCTTATCTCTTTCTCTTGGTTCAATGGATCTGGTTCTAATGGATCTAGTTCACTGTTTCCCTGTGAAACTACCCCTAGTTTCCCTGTGAAACTACCCTGGTTTCCCTGTGAAACTACCCCTGGTTTCACACTGAAACTACCCCCTGGTTTCCCTGTGACACTACCCCCCTCGCAGAGCGTGTAGAGGCTGGTGTCCAGGCTCTCCGCGCTCTCCCGCTTGCCGGGTTTGCGGCGCTGCTTGCGCACTATCCATCCGTGTTCTTCGAGCTCCGAAAGAGCACGCCAAACAGATACTCGCGACATACCTGTTGCCGCGGCAATGCGCGCAAAGCTTGGATAACACGTCCCCTGCTGGTCGGCGCACCGGGCCAGATAGAAGCGCACCAGCAACGCCTTGGGCGACAGGCCCGCCTCCCATATGGCATTAGAGTCCCACCACCATTCGCGGGGACGCATGTCCCTGACTCTGGGCTTCCTGTCACTCATGGCGCTGCGCTCCTTCGCTTGCGTAGTGCGTCGTGCGTAGTCTAGGAACAGGTGCGCTTTCTCGCGCAGTCGGCTATGTGTTTGGAGGAAGGCGCCCTCCGCAGATGAACCGTCGTGTTGCGGGAGCGGGCCCCTCCTGAGCGGGCATCGAATGTCTCCTTCCCGTGCTAGTACCCTACGTAATCTGTACTCGCCAGCATTTCCACCGCATCTGGCGGCAACTTGGGTCCCCAGTCGTACAGAAGCACAGTCAACAGATCGACGTAACTAGACCTCATTATCCGCATGTCATGATTGCCGATACATACTGCCCAATCCCTATCCAAGCACACCCAGCGTTCGCGCAAATCCTCGTATGTGAGCGGAACGATTCGGGACACATCCTCGTCTAAGTCCAGCAATAGTGGTCGCTCATCACGAATAGCTTCCTCCGTCGGCGACACCCACCATTCTCTAGACCCAGCATCGTCGTCGATAACCTCCCACACACGCCACGGGATCGTCTTCGGAATGGTGGCCCCTCCCTTCCCATGTCCCTCCCCAGGCGACCCTCCCCGGGGCCGCCTGGTTCCCCCCGTCCACGTGCGGCGTGGCGGGCTATGCCGTGGAACGCTGTCTGCCCCGACGGATCACCTCCAGACGTCCCGTGGCGTGGTCCAGCTGGACGAGGCGCTGGCAGACGGTACAGGCGTAGGCCCGTCGCCCGCCCCTGCGTACGGTGAGCATGAGTTGGTTGCAGCATCGCAACATGCCGTCGCCCCCTAGCTCAGCAGCGACTGGGCCAGCATGCGCTTGCGCCGCATCACCTCCCGCAGGCGCGTGTCGGGCACGAATCCGCGGTGGGCGCAGTGCTCGTTGGCCAGCTGCACGATGAAGGCGCGGAGCATCCGCATGCTCCGGCCCCGGAGTAGCATGATACCCTGCGCCCGGGCCAGCACGTCCAGGTCGTCGTGGGGCTCGTCGCGCTCCCGCCTCCAGAGGGTCACCCCACCCACCTCGCAATCGCCCAGATGGCGTGGCCCACGCCGTAGAGCACCGCGGCCGCCAGGATGGCCCACTGTGCGGCCTCGCTTTTGTCGCTCAGGGCCCAGTCCCAGGCCCAGTCCGTCAGGCGGATCGCCCGTCCCCACCGTCTCCGCCATGCTCTCCGTGCTGCCCTCTGCTGCCAAGGCATCGTTGCCATCAGAGCACCCTCTTTCTGGGTGTGCGCTTCGTGCGCTTGCGCCGCAT
>PXES01000306.1 GCA_003564655.1 Paracoccaceae bacterium | reverse complement strand
TGGCGGAGAGACAGGGATTCGAACCCTGGGTCCCCGTGAAGGGACAACGGTTTTCGAGACCGCCCCGTTCGACCACTCCGGCACCTCTCCAGTCGCGGGGGAGATAATCGCTGAAGGACCCAGGCGCAAGCCGAAAAATCGGTGCTTGAACTTGCAGCATGCCGGTCGGTTTCACAACGACACGAGAATACCTATCGCGGCCTGCAAGCTTGGCGTATGTTAACCGCAGATCCTTAACATGAGCTCCGCGATGCCCCGTTTCCGCTTTCGTCAGACCGTGCCGCTTCTGGTTCTGCTTGCCCTTCTTCTGGCGCTGCCGCGCCCCGCCCAGGCAGACGACCTCTCCGACGCGCTGCTGTTGCCCGAACTGTTCGACATCATGGCCGAGGAGGGGCGCAACGCGGTCGTGCAGGATGAGGAAATCCCCTTGCGCGGCGGTGTCCTTGCGCAGTTCCAGCAGGATGTGGCCGAGATCTACACGCCCGAGCGCTTGCAAATGGCATTCCTGGCCGAACTTGACACGGCGCTGGAGGCGAAACCCGATCTGCGCGCCGACGTTCTGGCCTTTGCCAAATCCGAGCTTGGCCGAAAGGTCCTGCGCCTCGAGATCTCGGCGCGCGCTGCGATGCTGGATGACACGGTCGATGACGCGACACGTCTGGCCCTGGCCGACGCCCGCGCCGCCCCCGAAGGCTCGGACCGGGCGCGGCGGCTCGCTCTGGTGCGCGCGCGGATTGACGCGAACGATCTGATTGAACTGAACGTCTCGTTGGGCCTGAATACCAGCTATGCCTACTTCCAGGGACTGCTTGCCGAAGGCGCTGTGCCGGGCCTGACCGCGTCGGAGCTGGTCCCGCTGGTCTGGGCGCAGGAGACCGAAATCCGCAACGAGATCGAAGACTGGATCGAGTCCTACTTCCTGATGGCATACCAGCCGCTTGACGAGGGCGAATTCAGCGACCTCCTCGACTATGTCAACACGCCGCTGGCAGTCGAGTTCAATCAGGTCATGTTCCGCGCCTTCGATACCGTGTTCAGCGACGTCTCGCAGAAATTGGGGGCAGCATTGGGACGGCGGATGCAGGCAGAGGAGCTGTAATCCGGGCTCAGACGCCCTGCTGCGCCAGCCGCTGCGACAGTCGGTCCAGCATGGTCAGGCATTGGGCAAGCTGGGCGCGTTCGATGAACTCGTCGGGCTTGTGCGCCTGCGCGATATCGCCCGGCCCGCAGATGACCGAGGCAATGCCGATCGACTGAAATAGCCCGGCCTCGGTGCCGAAGGGCACGAGCCCGGCCGCATTGGCCCCGGTCAGCGCCATGACCAGATCGCGCGCCGGGTTTTCTGCGCACCGCTCCAGTCCTGCAACCTCGGCCACGGTCTCGGTGCGGATGCTGGCAGCGGGGTGGATGGCCCGCATCTCGGGCAGCAGGGCCTCGTCGATCAGCCGTGCAAGCGCCTGCTTGACGAAGGCGGCATCGCTCGCGGCCACCGGGCGCATCTCCCAGTCGATGCGGGCTGTGCCGGGGATGATGTTGTGCACGCTGCCGCCCGTCAGAACACCGGGGTTGATTGTCGTGTGCGGCGGGTCGAAGGGGCAATCGGCAGGCGCGCGCTCTTTCAGCGCGCGGCGCAACTGCCCCATCTCGGCCACGATCCGCGCAGCGTATTCGACCGCATTCACGCCGCGATCTGGCGCCGAGCCATGGCCTTCGAGCCCGCGCACCCATGTCGTGTATTCGAAACAGCCCTTGTGGCCGTCCACTGGCTGCATCAGCGACGGCTCGCCGATGATTGCAGCCGCCGGGCGCAGACCGCGCGCGGCCAGGCTCTGTACCAGCGCTTGCGCCCCGAAACAGCCGATCTCCTCGTCATAGGTGAAGGCGAAATGCACCGGCACCTGCAGCGGCACGCGGGCAAAGACCGGGGCCATGGCCACACAGGCAGCGACAAATCCCTTCATGTCGCAGGTGCCACGCCCGTAGAGCTTGCCGCCCCGCTCGACGATCTCGAACGGGTCGCTGCTCCATTCCTGATCGGCCACAGGGACCACATCGGTATGGCCGGACAGCACCACCCCGCCCGGCCGGTCGGGGCCGATGGTGGCAAAGAGGTTGGCCTTTTCGCCAGTCGCATCAGGCTCGGTCCAGAGCCGCGCGCCCGCCTCTTCCAGCGCGGCGCCCAGATAAGCGATGATGTCGAGATTGCTCTCGGACGAGACAGTGGTGAACGCCACCAGATCGGCAAGAATCGCGATCGTCCGCTCCAACGCGGGGGTGTCCTGCCTCATCTTGCGGTATTGCCTTGCATGGTGCTGCTCATTGCCTGCTGTTCTGCCTTATTTTTCCTCGAGGCCCGCCCGGAGGGCCTGCGCCCGCTGCAATATCTCCTCAAGCGCGATCAGCTTCTCGGCGATGCGCTCGGCCTTGTGTGGTTTGGCCTCGGCCTCGGCCTGAAGCGACTCGCGGCGCCGGTCCAGCTTGGCGATCAGCTTGTCCAGATCGGCGGGCCGGATCTTGTGCGCCTTGCCCTCTTGCAGCCGCCGCATCTGCCGGTCGAGCGCGTCCCTGAACTTGCCAAACGCCATCGCGACTCTCTCACGGTTTGGGCGCGTGCTGATCACCGGATGCCTCGGCAGGGTCATCCTCGGGGGCCAGCAGGCGCTCGATCTCGGCCAAGGTCTCGTCGGGCTCACGATACAGCACTTC
>PXES01000163.1 GCA_003564655.1 Paracoccaceae bacterium | reverse complement strand
GGGCTCAGAGCGGGTAGATCAGCCGCATACCGATGGCGCGCCCGACGGCCTGCGGTGTGGTCAACGCCCCGAGCTTGGCGCGGGTCGAGCGCAGATGCACCTCGACCGTGCGGTTCGACAGGTTCAGGATATCCGCCACATCCTGCTGGGATTTGCCCGCCGCGACCCATTGCAGGACCTCGATCTCGCGCTGGGAGAGGTGCGGCTGGCGGATGCGCTGCAACACCTTGCCGCTGCGCATGACGTCGTCATGCAACTGCGCGGCGACCATCTGCACCTGCTGCATTATCGCGCCCTTCTGCGCCGCCCAGTCTCGTTCAGAGGCACCGCGCGCCAGCGTCAGCACGCCCCGCTCGCCGAACGCGCCGCGGATCGGGACGCTGACCCCGGTTTCGGGGATGGCGAAATCGGCCGCATCGCGGAACACGCGGCTGTAGCCCGGCATGCCGCGCAGGCGCGACCAGTCCACCGGTGCGACGGCATGGATAGCGCGGGTCAGGGTCGGGTCCTGTTCGTGAAAGCCCTGCGCGACGTAATGCGTGCGCCACGCGTCGGGATAGGTGGCAAAGCCGATCAGCGTGCCGTCGATGGTGGTGTTGGCCGCGTAGCAGGCATGCTCGACCTCGAAGGCCGAACAGATGTCGGCCAGCCGCGTGGCGATACTTTGCGCCCCGGTCTGCAGAAGTCCAAGATCGACCGGCGTCTGCGCCATGTTCGTCCTTTCTCGCGGACCGCGGTTTGCGGATCTGCGCCGCCCGGCGACATAGGTTCGGCGATAGACCCCCGCGTCGTTCCAGGCACTGCGCCGCGCCCTGCGATGTTCGATATGGCGAAAATACACCAACCGAGCGCGAAGGCCAACACACAACCTCTGGTTGCTGGCGCGAAGTCGCCCAGCCGGGGTGTGCGCTTGCACATCTGCCACGGCTGACCTAGTGGGCACGGATGGACGAGACCGAGGTCGCCACTCTGTTCACCCGCTCGGACGGGCAGTTTCTCTGTGCCCGCTGGGGGCGGCCCATCGTGCCGGTGGTCTTTGGCGTGGATGATGCGACGCTCGCCACGCTCAAGGGCGCGGTCGAGGCTGTTGTGGCGCTCGCCGACCACCGAATGGGCGAGACCGACCCCGAACTGGGCGCCAATCTGATGGTTTTCTTCCTGCGCGACTGGGAGGAACTGCTGGCGGTGCCGCATCTTGACCGGCTGGTCGAGGGGCTGGGGCCGCTGGTGGAGCGACTCGCGGCCGCCGACGCCAACCAGTACCGCGTCTTCCGTTTCGATGAGGCTGGCGCCATCCGCGCGGCCTTCGTCTTCATCCGCATGGACGCCGCGCTCAAAGATGTCCCCGCCGAGACGCTGGCGCTCAGCCAGGCAGTGCAGTTCATCCTGCTGTGGTCCGACACGGCCTTCACCGACCGCTCGGCGCTGGCCATGGCGGGCGACCGGACGATCCTGCGCCCCGAGATCGGCGCGCTCATCCGCGCGGCCTATGACCCGGTGCTGCCCGCCGTGGCGACCGACCCGTCGCATGCGCTGCGACTGGTGGCACGGATCGGCGCTGCGCAGTGACCGGACCTGCGAATTCTGCGCACTTCACCGCGGAAATCTGTTGCGGACCCCAAAACGACAGGTTCTGATCACGATATCGTCGATTTGTCGTGCGAGAGAACGTATCGTTTTTCGTCCGGGGTCAGGAAGGCCATCCAAATGCATATTCTGATTGGTTTACTTGGCGTCGTCGGCGCCGTGATCTTCTACCTCTACCGTATCCAGCGCGCGGCAGAGGGGGCAAAGCTTCTGGTCGATGCCTCGGAGGAGGTGCGCCTGGCCGCCCGGCGCTTCGGCTTCCGGCGCAAGGCGAACACCCACCCGGTCGAGGCGATTGACGACCCGGAGATCGCCATGGCCGCCGGCGCGCTGGCCATGTTCCAGCTTCAGGGTCCGGCAACGCAGGATCTGCTGGCGCGGGCGAAATCGGTCTTCGCCCGGCATTTCAAGCGATCCGCGCAAGAAGGGGAAGAGCTTGTCACCCTCGGCCAGTGGGTCATCGGCCAATGCGGCGGCGCGGCCCCGGCCATCACCCGGGCGAGCAAGCGCATCTACAAGCTGCCGGGCAGCGACCGGAGGGACGATCTGCACGCCCTGATCGACGAGATCGCCGCGGGCGCGCAGGCCGAGATGTCCGGGCATCAACGCGAAGCCCGCCACGAGATCAACACGATCCTGCGCACGCGCTAGGCGTTCAGTCCCGGCATCTGGTGGATCGGGTTGACGATGAATCTGTCCGGCTCTGAAGTCCAGACCTTGCAGATGTATTCGTAGGGGGTGGGGCCGTTCAGTGTCTTGGGTCTGCGCGCGAAATTATAAGCAGCAATGAAGTCGGCGAGGACGCGCGAATCCGTTGAGGACTCGCTTATTTGGCTTGCGCGGCGCGCGCGCCATTGCCCCGCAAGGTTGAACGAGGTTCGCAATCCAAGGGCTGGTGTATTGCAAGAGCTGTCATGTCGGGTCAGACCAGCGCCGCGTTCTGGCCCCCGCGCAACAGCGTTGCGATGCTCTCCAGCGCGGCGCGCAAATCCGGCATGAGGGCATTGCCAAGGCACAGCCGCAAACCGGACGCCTCGGCGCCGGGGTCCACCATGAAGGCGTCAGGCGGGGCCAGGGTGATGTTCAGCCGCGCTGCGGCCAGCACGATCTCGCGCGCGCGTG
>PXES01000338.1 GCA_003564655.1 Paracoccaceae bacterium | reverse complement strand
GGCCCCACGCCCCCCGGCAGGCCGCGGAAGGCCTCGACCCGCGCGCGTGTCGTCAGCGCCTTGTGCGTCACATCGAGCGGCATCACCACAAGCGGCACCCCGGCGGCGAAGACCCGCTGCGCGGCCTCGGGGTCGACATAGATGTTGAACTCGGCCGTGGGGGTGATGTTGCCGACCTCGAAATACGCGCCGCCCATCAGCACGATCTCGGCGATGCGGCCCGCAATGTCGGGCGCGCGCTCCAGCGCCGTGGCGATGTTGGTCAGCGGCCCGATGGGCACCAGCGTGACACTGCCCGGTGCTCTCGCGCGCAGGGTCTCGATCAGGAAATCGACCGCGTGCGCGTCCTGCAGCGGCATGGTGGGCTCGGGCAGGTCGATCCCGTCAAGGCCGGTCTTGCCATGCACATGCTCGGCCGTCACCAGCGGGCGTGCAAGCGGCCGGTCGCACCCCGCAAAGACAGGGATATCCGGCCGCCCGGCCAGTTCGCAGACAATGCGCGCATTCTTCGCGGTCAGCGGCAGCGGCACATTGCCTGCGACGCAGGTGATCCCCAGCACCTCCAACTCGGGCGAGGCCAGCGCAAGCAGGATCGCGACCGCGTCGTCCTGCCCCGGATCGGTGTCGATGATGATCTTGCGTGCGGCCATGCTGCTCCCCTCGTGTTTGCGCCACCATGCGCCAAAGTCCGGCCCTGTGCAATCGGGCGCGCGCGGTATGCCGCAGTGTGCAATCGCAGAAATTTCCGCGTCATAACGCCCGGGTCGAGTTGACCCACCCCCGGCGCAGGGGTAATTGTCGCAGTAAGACGGCGGGCGAAGGCTCCGCCGTAGCCAGAGGAGCCCCGCGTGGACGACCTGTTAGCCTCTTATCTGCCGATCCTGATCTTTCTGGGCATCGCTGTCGCCCTCGGGCTGGTGCTGATGCTCTCGGCCATAGTGATCGCGGTGCGCAACCCGGACCCCGAGAAGAACTCGGCCTATGAATGCGGCTTCAACGCCTTTGACGATGCGCGGATGAAATTCGACGTGCGCTTCTATCTGGTGGCGATCCTGTTCATCATCTTCGATCTGGAAATCGCTTTCCTGTTCCCGTGGGGCGTCGCCTTCTCGGAAATGTCGATGACAGCCTTCTGGTCGATGATGGTGTTCCTCGCCGTGCTGACCGTGGGCTTTGCCTATGAATGGAAGAAAGGGGCGCTGGAATGGGAGTGATGACTGGCACACAGGTCGGCGCGGATCCCGAATTCGCGACCCAGAGCCTGAATCGCGAGTTGCAGGACAAGGGCTTTCTGCTGACCTCGACCGAAGACATCATCAACTGGGCGCGCAACGGCTCGCTGCACTGGATGACCTTCGGCCTCGCCTGCTGCGCGGTCGAGATGATGCACACCTCGATGCCGCGCTACGATCTGGAACGCTTCGGGACGGCGCCGCGCGCCTCGCCCCGGCAGTCGGATCTGATGATCGTGGCCGGAACCCTGACCAACAAGATGGCGCCCGCGCTGCGCAAGGTCTACGACCAGATGCCCGAGCCGCGCTACGTGATCTCGATGGGATCCTGCGCCAATGGCGGGGGCTATTATCACTACAGCTACAGCGTCGTGCGCGGCTGCGACCGGATCGTGCCGGTCGATATCTATGTCCCAGGCTGCCCGCCCACGGCCGAGGCGCTGCTTTACGGGATCCTGCAATTGCAGCGCAAGATCCGCCGCACCGGCACGCTGGTCAGATAGGGGAACGCCATGTCCGAGGCGCTGGAAGAACTCGCCGCAGAACTGGAGCTGCGCATAGGCGATGCCGTGGTCAGCCACGAGGTCGCGCATGGCGAACTGACCGTCACCACGACGCTTTCGCAACTCACCAAGCTGGTGCGGCATCTGCAAATCAGCGAGAACATGCGCTTTTCGACGCTGGTCGATATCACTGCGATCGACTGGCCGGGGCGGCGCAAGCGCTTCGATGTCGTCTACCACTTCCTGTCGATGTATCTCAATCACCGCATCCGGCTGAAGGTCGCAGTGTCCGAGGACGCCATCGTGCCCTCGATCACGCAGATCCACCCCTCGGCCAACTGGTTCGAGCGCGAGGTGTTCGATATGTTCGGCATCCTGTTCTCGGGCCATGCCGATCTGCGCCGCATCCTGACCGATTACGGCTTTCGCGGCCACCCGCTGCGCAAGGACTTCCCGACCACCGGCTACACCGAGGTGCGCTATGACGAGACGCTGAAACGCGTCGTCTACGAGCCCGTGCAACTGGTGCAGGAATACCGGCAGTTCGACTTCATGTCGCCCTGGGAAGGGGCCGACTACATCCTGCCGGGGGACGAGAAACGCCCGTGAGCGATGGCCCCACATATCTTGTCGGCGTCGGCGCGACCAAGGCGGGGACAAGCTGGCTCCACGCGGCGCTGCGGCGGCATGACGAGTGCCATCTGCGCAGCCTCAAGGAACTGCATTTCTTCGACACGCTGCACACGGGCGATTTCGCGCGCCAGATCGCGCTGCGCGAGGCCGAGCTTGCGGCGCTCGAAGCGCGCGGCCTCGGCGCGCGGCCCGTGGCCTTCCGGCGCAAGCGGCGCGACCTGCGCGACTGGCTGGCCGTGCTGGGGCAGGGCGAGGTCGCGGCCTATCTGGCCTACCTGACCGCGCGGCGCGGCGCGCGGCGGGTGGTGGCCGATATCACACCCGCCTATGCGCTGCTGCCCGAGG
>PXES01000222.1 GCA_003564655.1 Paracoccaceae bacterium | reverse complement strand
GCGTTCGCGCAACACCCTGTACATGCTGGACTCCGAGGCGATGTATGTGCCCTGGTCGGCCAACCTTGGCACGATCTGGCTGGGTGGGAGGCTGGCGAACTCGGGCCTCGCGCAGGTCACCACGATCCGGTCGCGCTCCTCTTCGGAGAGCTTGTTGGCGGGTGTCGGGCGGTCCGCGGACGGGCGGAGGTCCTCGCGGATGCTGCCCTCAGGGTCCTTCCATCGCTGCAGCGTGCGCGGGCTCAGGCCGATCTCGGCACAGGCGGCCGACTGGTGGGCTCCTGCCTGTGTGGCCGCAGTGATGAGGGCGGCAATCTCCTGGCGATCCGGGGCGGAGGTCATTCGTCCTCGCCGTCCTTGCGGCCCCAGATCGCATCCACCTTTTTTCGCAGGATCATCAGCGCAGCCGCCTCGGCCAGCGCCTTCTCCTTGCGGGTCAGTTCCCTCTCCAGCTGCTGGATGCGCTGCCGCGCGTCCTTCGTCTCGCGGGCGATCCGGCTCGTGGCCGTCCGCTCCCAGTCGTTGGCGCGTGCGCAGGCCGCGCGCCAGACGTCGAGCTGCTCGGCATAGATGCCGCGGCGCCGGCAGTACTCGCCAAGCTCGGTCTCGTTCAGCGACGCCGTCTCGATCACCGCCGCGAGCTTGTCCTCGGAGGTCCACCCCTCCGGACCGGCATTGGCGTCGGGCAGGAACTGACCCTTCGCCCGCGCCTCCGCCCGCCACTTGCCAAGCGTCGCGACGCTGATCCCTTCTTCCTTGGCCAGTCGGCCCAAGGGCATGTTGTTCGGCGGCAGCATCTTCGCCAGCACCGCCACCTTCCGTTCCTGTGAGTAAGCCAATCCGTCGTCCTGTCCCGCCCGCCTCAGAATACACTTCCAGTATCAGAGCGCGCGACAACTTCCCTGACTGAGGGGGTCACCGATGGCCGCACTTATGCAGATTGGGAGGCCGGCCAGGGCAACGGTAGTGATGGGAGCGGCGATCACACACACGTCCCGGAGGCATAGGACATGCCCTTCCGCTTCTGGCGCCGTATCCGTCTGGCCCCCGGGGTCACGCTGAACCTGTCGAAATCGAACGCCTCGCTGTCGCTGGGCCCGCGCGGGGCGAAATACACGATCAGCCCGCGCGGCAACCGGGCAACGGCGGGGATACCGGGCACGGGGCTGTTCTACACGGTCCACGACCGCCACCGCATCGGGCGCGGCGGGTGGGCGCCGACGCCGCGCGTGCCGCAGCGCGACCGGCTGAAGCTGGGCTTCTTCCGGCGGCTGATGACCCCGGCGGAGGAGCGGCAGTTCGTCGACGGCATTCGCGCACTCAACGAGGGCGATCAGGACGCGGCGTTGGCGGCGCTGGAGGAAGCGCGCGACCTGCCCGACGCCGCCTGGATGGCCGGGATGATCCGCCTGCGCCGCGAGGAGCTCGATGCCGCCAAGGTGCATTTCCGGCACGTGCTGGACCGGCTCGGCGATCTGGGCACGCTGTTCGGCAAGTACGAGATCGCGGCACAAGCGAGCCTCCCGATCACGCCCGACATCTTCGCCCATGTCTTCCCGCGCGAGCGCGGCACGCGGCTGGCGCTGGTGGAGATCGCGCAGCTTCAGGGCCCGCTTGATGACGCGATGGCGCATATCGAGCGGCTGCTGCAGATTGATGCGTCCGACCCGGTGGTGCTGCTGTCCTTCGTCGAGCTGGCGCTCGACACCCCCGAGGACCGCGCGCTGATGGACCGCGTGGTGCGCGCCTCGGTGCATGTGGAAAACGAAACCCCGGTCGACACCGCGATCCTGCTCTACCGCGGCAAGGCGCTGGCGGCGCTGGGCCTGCCTGATGCGGCGATCGACGTGTTCACCCTCGCCAACCGCCGTCGCAAGGACAGGCCCGAGGCGCTGTTGCACCAGGTCAGATATGACCGCGCCGTTCTCTATCACGAGACAGGGCAACGCGCCCGTGCGAGGCGAGAATTCGAGCGCATCTATGCTGCCGATCCGGGGTTTGAGAATGTAGCCGAGAGGCTGGGGATCGGCGGATGACCGACCACGCCCTTGTGAAACGCATCCGCGAAATCCTCGCCGGGCGCAATGCAGGCGATTCGTTCATCACCTATCAGGCGCTGGCAAGCGCACTGGGCCTGCAACCACCAGGCACCATCCAGCGCGTCGCCGCCGCGCTTGAGCAGACCATGCGCGAGGATGTGGCCGCCGGCCGCCCGATGATCGCTGCGCTGGTGATCAGCCGCGCGGGCGACATGCCCCGGCGAGGCTTCTTCGATCTCGCGGTGGCGCTGGGCCGGTTTCCGGAGGATCCCCGGCAGCACCGCGCGGCATGGGAGGCCGAGTGCGCGGCGGTCTTGGAGACGCGGTCTGAAGCCTCTTCTTGAAGCGGTGCGGCTCGGATCACCTGATCTCGAACCAGCGCATCGCAGTCTGCAGAAGATGATCGTAATCGCCCGCCATGGCCTCGTCCATGAAGGCGGCGATCTCGTCGTCCAAGAGCCCGGCATCGCGAGCGGCCTCGCGGCAGCGACCCAGGATAGCGAAGGCGTTGCCGTCCTGGCCGGTCAGCGCGACGATGATTTCGGGGTATTTCGGGGTCATTCCGTGCGGCTCCATCGACGCGGCACCACGACATCAGGCGTGACCCGCGCGCATAGTCCAGTTGAATGTCGGCAGTGAACGACAGAGAGCCCTGCAGGGCACTTGCCCGAGGGT
>PXES01000292.1 GCA_003564655.1 Paracoccaceae bacterium | reverse complement strand
TGGAGGCAATCAAGATGGATATTCTTGCAGATCTCGGCTTTTACCTTGTGCTCGGCATCCTGCTGGTGCTGGTTCTGGCCTCGGCGATCCGCGTGCTGCGCGAGTATGAGCGCGCGGTCGTCTTCACCCTGGGGCGCTACACCGGAACCAAGGGGCCCGGGCTGATCCTGATCATCCCCTTCGTCCAGCAGCTTGTGCGCGTGGATCTGCGCACCATCACGCTCGACGTGCCCAAGCAGGATGTGATCTCGAAGGACAATGTGTCGGTCAATGTCTCGGCGGTCGTCTATTTCCGCGTGCTCGACGCGCAGAAGGCGACGATCCAGGTCGAGAACTTCATGGCCGCCACTACCGAGCTTGCGCAGACGACCTTGCGCGCGGTGCTGGGCAAGCATGAACTCGACGAGATGCTGGCCGAGCGCGACAAGCTGAATGATGACATTCAGGAGATCCTCGACACCCAGACCGAAGCCTGGGGGATCAAGGTCGCGAATGTCGAGATCAAGCATGTCGATGTCGCAGAAAGCATGATCCGCGCCATTGCCCGGCAGGCCGAGGCCGAGCGCGAGCGCCGCGCCAAGGTCATCAACGCCGATGGCGAGCAGCAGGCCGCGCAGAAATTGCTCGAGGCCGCCCAGATCATGGCCAAGGACCCCGGCGCAATGCAGTTGCGCTACCTGTCCTCGCTGAACTTCATCGCCGGCGACAAGAATTCGACCATCGTCTTCCCCTTCCCGATCGAGATGGCGAGCCTGGTGCCCGGTGTGAAGAAAAGCTGAGCGCCGGGGCCTCCGGGCTGTCGCGGGCGACCCGTTGAAGGCGCGCCTGACGCGAATGTGAGGCGCGGCCGCGAAACCATCGGGCGGTCGCGGCGGTAGATGCGTCAGAACAGCACGGAGGTTGCCATGCAGGGCAGGACATACACACGCAGACAGGCATTGCTCGCAGGCGCGGGGGCAACACTCGGGGCAACGCTGATGACGTCCCGCGCGGCAGCGGCGAATGCAGTACCGTTCGATTCCGACTGGGAGCATCTGACCTTCCGGCGGCTGACGGCCAACCGGTTCGCGCTGACCCCGTCGCGGCTGAGCGTGACCTCGGACGCCGCCTCGTCGATCCTTTATCGTATCCTGCCCGAGGGGATGCGCACCGCCTCGCAAGCCGCATGGTCGTGGCAGGTGGAAAGCTCGGTGCCGCCATCCGACCTGTCGCAACTCGGCAATGACGACCGCAATCTCGGCATGTTCTTCGTCAACATGAGCGCGTCTGCCGCCGCGCGCGTCGGCCCGAAAGCCAGCATCCGTCGTCTGATGACCAATCGCTCGGCGCATGTGCTGATGTACACATGGGGTGGCAGTCAGCCGGTCGGCTCGGTGGTCCCCAGCCCTCACGCGCCCGACCGGCTGCGCAACCTGATCACCCGCCCGGCGCAGACCGGCAGCTTCTCGGAGTCGGTCGATCTGGCGCAGGATTTTCCGCGTGTCTTCGGTGTCGCGTTCGAGCGGCTTGTGGCCGTCGCCGTCTCGTCCAACAGCGAGAACACGCCCGCGCGGGTCGTGGCGCATGTCTCGGATCTGCGGGTAAGTTGAGGCTGGCACAAGCCGCGCCTGCGTGATCTTCTGCGGTGGACCGGCCGGGGGCGGCCAGCGCCCGAGCCCCGAGCGGGACCGGAGGCAGGCAGTATGCAGTTGCGCAGACCCCTTGTGACCATGGCCGCATATGCGGGCGGTGCGCTGTTCGCGGTAAGCCTGCTGGGCTTTGCCGCCTATTCGCTGCGTTTCGGGCTGCGCGGCGTCGGCACCGATCTGTCGGACGAGACCTATATCTACACGCCGGGCGGACCTTTCGTGAACATCGCCATCTTCTCGCACATGATCCTCGGCGGTGTGGCGATGGTCCTTGCGCCGGTTCAATTGAGCAGCCGGATCCGCATGCGCCTGCCCCGGCTGCACCGGGTGACGGGGCGGGTGATCGTGGGCGCCTCGATCGCGGTCGCGCTTGGCGGGCTGGCCTACATCGCGCTGCGCGGCACGATCGCGGGTCCGCTGATGGATCTTGGCTTCGCGCTTTACGGGGGCCTGATGCTGGGCTGTGCGGTGCAGGTGCTGCGCCTTGCCCGGGCAGGCGATTTCGAACGTCACAGCGCATGGGCGCTGCGGCTGTTTGTTCTGGTTCTGGGCTCGCTGATCTATCGGCTGCATTACGTGGTCTGGTTCATCCTGACGGGTGGCGCCTGGAGCGCTGATGACCTGACCGGGCCCTTCGACAAGGTACAGTATTTCGCCTTTTATATCCCCTATCTCATCGCGCTGGAGGTCTGGATACGGCGGCGGAGAACCGCGCGCCCGGCCTGACATGGCCCGGTCACGCCCGGCCCGGCGAAAGGATCCTCCGCCGCCGGGCCGGCATTCACAACCTGCCCATAAGCTGTGCATTTGCCTGCGGATATCCTGCCGGTCGCGAGAGGGGCACGGTCAGAATACAATCTGAAGTTGCAAAATGTGCCAGAGCTTGCAATTCCCTTGACCATCCGTCCGCTTGGTTGATATTTCGTTACCAAATCTGCGCTCAAACCCCACGCAGCTTGGGTGAGCGGTGTTTTTAGCGTCGGAGTTTACGATGACCAAAGTCTATCGCCTTGCTCTCGCCCTGCCGGTGGCGGCGCTGATGTCGGCGCCCGCAATGGCGAGTACGTTCTTTGAGTTCAACTATACCTGGA
>PXES01000245.1 GCA_003564655.1 Paracoccaceae bacterium | reverse complement strand
TGTTCGCCCCAGACACCAGAACCTTCCAGCCCCGATCCGTCCAGAACCCTCCAGCAACACCAAAGCGCCGCCGGTGAAGCGCTATCTAGATACTACTCCAACAACACGCAAGAGGGAAAATGCACAGGCGGGCGAAAAAACTGCCGAATGCTCGTCCAGGACCAGCGTCGCCTGATCTGCGGGCGCATCCGCGCTGACGGGGCGCCGCCGGGCACCACCTTCGACGAGCTGCGCCATGACAGCAAAACCTGCCAGATCAGCGCCGCGACAGCACGACCCGAATCCCGTCCCGCGCCCGCACGGTGAGTTGCGCGACGGGTTGCGGCACGGCGCCGGGCAGCGGCTGCACCTCCCACGCGCAGAGGATGCGCGCGAGAATCAGCACGGCCTCGGCCATGGCGAAGCCCGCGCCGGGGCAGACGCGCGGCCCGGCGGAGAAGGGCAGGAAGCCCGCGCGCGCGCATGCCGTTGTCGCCGGGTCCTGCCAGCGTTCGGGGCGGAAATCATGCGGGTCGTCCCAGATGCGTTCATTGCGGCCCATGTGCCAGGGCGAGACGATGACCTGCGCCCCTGCCCCCAGATCGCGACCGCGGAAGCACTCGGGCCCCGCCGCCTCGCGCACCATCATCGGCACGGGCGGGTAAAGCCGCAACGCCTCGCGGAAGGTGTCGCGAATGAGCGGCATCGCGCGCAGCACACTGAAATCGGGGGAAACGCCACCGATGGACCCGCACAGCACCGCCGCCTCATCCCGCAGCCGCGCCTGCCAGTCGGGATGCGCCGCAACCAGCCACAGCGTCCAGGCAAGCGCCGAGGCGCTGGTCTCGTGGCCCGCCAGAAAGAAGATCGCCACCTGATCGACCATCTCTTCGGTCGAGAAGCGCGCGCCGGTCTCGGGGTCGGTGGTGGTCATGATCTTGGTCGCGAGGTCGTCGGGCGCGGTGCCGGCCGCGATCTCGGCCATGCGCGCGTCCACCATGCGGGTGATCAGCGCGCGGATGCGTGCTGCCGTGGCGCGGGTCTTGCGCGGAAAGAGGCGCGGCACCCAGGGCGGCATCGGCACCAGCGCCGCCGGGTTCAGGATCGGATTGGCGCGCTGATGGGCGCGAAAGGCACGGTAGACCTCGGCGGCGGTCGCCTCCTCGATCGGCACGGAAAACAGCGTACGGAAGATCACATCGGCGGTGACATGGCTCATCGCCGCCTCGACCTCGATCTCGCCGGGGGCAAGCCGCGCGGCCATCGCCTCGGCGGCCGCCCACATGGCCGGAAAGCTTTCGCGCGTGCGCCCGCCCTCGAAGGCCGGGTCGATCATGCGGCGCTGCCGCGCCCAGACCGCGCCATTGGTGATGAAGATCGAGTCGCCCAGGAGCGGGCGCAATCCCTCGCGCACGCGGGCGGATTTGGGGAAATCGGCGGGGCGTTCCTGCAGCACCAGCCGCACCAGCTCGGGCGTGTTGACCATGACCGAATGCAGGAAGGGCAGCTTCACCTCGGCCATGCGCGCGCGGTAGAGCCGTGCGGGCTGCGCCGACAGGATATCGCGCCGGAAGAGCGCGATGTGCCGCCAGAGGGGCAGCCGGTCGGGGCGATGATCGGGCATCGGCGGGCGCATCAGCCCAGCCGCTCGGAGGCGGGCAAGGTGCAGGCATGGCTGACCGAGGCCGAGGGCTTGCGCCCGGCAAAGCGGTCGGCCAGCGCCAGCGGGCCTGCCGTAATCAGGAAATAGTCATAGTCGCGCGGCGCGTCGAACGCGCAGAGATACTGGAAATGCAGGCGGAAATAGCGGCGGCGATACTTGCGCCAGGTCTCGGGGCGCAGCGACTGGGTAAAGGCCGCCGAGATCACCAGCGGCCAGCGCTTGCCCGAGGCCGGGGCCGCGCCCGCGCTCGAGACCGGGTCGCACAGCGCATAGCAGCAGCCATCACCCGGCGCGGTCACGTCGAGCCAGAAAAGCGCGTCACTAATCGAGAGCGCGCGCAGATCCTCCCGCAGCGCCCGTGCGTCTGGCAAGTAGGCCTGCATCGGCACGACATGGCCGAGCGACAGGAAGCCCAGCCGCGCGGCGCCCTGCGGCCCGGCCCGGATAACCCGGGCCAGCACCGACACGCCCAGATGTACGCCAGAGGAATGTCCGACCACCAACACCTCATCCACCGCGGGATCCTCCAGCGCCTCGCGAATCTGCACCGCGAAGTCGTCCAGCCGCGCCTCCAACTCGGGCGGGTTGCGGCCCCGGTGGCGCGCGGTGAAGGCGAAATCCAGCAGCAGGTAATGCACGAAGAAGCGGCTGTCGATGCGCCGGAATCCGTGCAGCACCAGCGGCACCACCGCCAGTCCCAGCGGCCACGCCGCCCAGCCCGGCAGCACCAGCCCCAGTGCCACTGCCAGACCGGCGCCCAGTCCCAGCGCGATCGCCAGTTGCCCCAGCAGCATCACCACCGGATACATCGCCGCGATTGCGGGCCCCGCGCGCAGGCGGAACAGCCGGAACAACGCCCCGGTCGAGAGATAGATCCACGCCGTGCGCACGAGCAGCAGATAGGTCGAGAACACCCCCGCCCGCATCGAGGCGCGCACGATGTCCGACCATTCGAGGATGTTGATTTCGGCCTCGGTCCGCGCGCCATCGACATCCGAAGTGACGACCCAGCCATAGGGACCGTCGCCGCGTTTGGGCCGCTGGCGGATGCGGTAGCCCGAGATCTCGGCCTGCGCGGCGGATTCCGTGCGGTAAAGCTCGCGGTAGCGGCGGGGCGGAAAGGGGTCATAGCCGGGGATGTAGAACACGCGCCGCCGCCGCACGGTCTGTGCGGTCCGCGCCTGTCTGCGCGGGCGCTCCTCGGTCCTTGCGCGCTCTGCCATGGTGCCTGCCTGTGTTGGTGCCGACGATACCCCGAAATCGCGGCAAGATTAAGCCGCATGAGGGCTGCGGACGCGCACCAAAGAACGCGCGGCTTTCGCCATGCTTTGACCGCAATGGGCAGCAAGGATCGAGCGCGTCACAAACCACGGAGCCCGCCCCATGCCGACCCGCCTGCCCCCGATGATATCGCTTTGCGCCCTTCTGGGGGTCACGGTCTGGTCCACCCCGGTCACGGGCAATGAGCCGGGGGTCGACCTTTGGGGGCATGTCGTCAACACCGACCCGATCACCGATGCGCGGATCGTCACCGCGGGGGTGGGCACGTCTGACGGGCTGCTCTTGCAGTTCCAGTGTTCGGAAGGCCGGTTCGGGGCCGTGATCGCGCCCTATCAGCCAATGGTCGCGCTGGAATTCATCACGATGGACGATCACGCGCCAGTGGCGTGGCGCATCGACAGCGACCCCGCGCAGACCGAAAGCTGGAGGGTGCTCCCCGGTCGCGCCGGATCGTCCTTTTCGGTCGTCTCGCTGGATGCGGCGGGCTTTGCGGCAGCCGTGGCGCAAGGGGTCGACCGCGTGACCTTCCGCGTGCACGGGCTGACCGGCAGTGTCTCGCTGCAAGGGGCGGCGGCGCATGTGGCCGAGGCCGCGCACGCCTGCGACATTCCGCTCGGCTAAGGCGCGCCGCATCTCGCCCGCGACCGGGTCACAACCCCGCGAGGTTTCGCCACCCGCGTGGCGCCCCCGACGATGGTGCTTTCTTCAGCCGCCCGCTGGCGTTAGTATGCGCCGAAGTGCGGCGGTCCGGATCGGGTCGCTGCGGCAAGCACCCTCGGCAGGGCCGCCGGATCTTGGCGCGCCCCGGAACCTGGCATCAGATCAGGGCAGCGAACGGGCCGAGAATCGAGGCGGAGAGCGGCAGGATGAGCAGTTTCGTGAATCGGTATCTGGGCCCGGGGGCGGGCCTCGGCCTTGTGATGGCCTTTGGCCTGTCCGCCTGTATGGACGGCAGCAACGGCACCACGGCGCGCGACGGGGCCAGCACGCGCAGCAGCGCGGTCGAGCGTGATGTCGAGGATCCCAGCGTCTTTTCGCGCCGCGAGAACGGCTTGTGGGACGGACGCCCCTCGCTGGGTGGGGTCTGGGTTGCGCATCCCGAGGTCACCGGCCCCGAGCGGGTGATCATCCGCAACACCACCAACGGCCAGGAGACCGTGGGCGCGCTGTTCCGGCGCGAGCGGGAAAACCCCGGCCCGTCTTTTCAGGTCTCCGCCGAGGCGGCGAATGCCATCGGCATGCTGGCCGGTGCGCCGACCGAGATCGAGGTGGTGGCGCTGCGGCTCGAGGAACCGACGCCAGAGCCAGCGCCCGCCACAGCACCCGAATCGGACCCCGAGGCCACACCTGACCCCGAGGCGACCCCGGAAGATGCGGCGCCGGAAATGGCTGCGGCCGACGCCATCGCGGCCGATGAAGCGCCAGCCGCTGACGCACCCGCTGCCGCTGCCGAGGCACCGCAACCGCGCCGGGGCCTGCTGGGACGGCTGTTCGGCGGGCGCCAAGCCGCGCCCGAACCGGCCGAGGACACGGCCATCCAGACGCGCGTTCTCGACGATGATGCCGCGCTTGACGACGCGCCCGCAACTGCTTCGCAGCCGCGAATGCGGGCAGATGAGGGGACCGCCGAACCGGCACCGGATGCGCGGCCCGCTGCATCTGCATCCGCCGACGCCAGCAGCCTCGAGCGGCCCTTCATCCAGCTTGGCATCTTCAGCGTCGAGGAAAACGCCGAAGGCGCGGCCCGCATGGCGCGTGACGCGGGGCTCAATGCGCGTGTCGCCTCGGGCAGCGCACAGGGCAACGCGTTCTGGCGCGTGGTCGTGGGGCCCGCGAATTCGTCGGGCGAACAGCGGCAGATGCTTGAACGGGTGACGTCGCTGGGCTTTAATGACGCCTACCCGGTGCGCCGCTGACGGGGCGCAATCTAGAGGATGATCGCCACCATGACCGCACGCTTCCGCCGCCCCGCTTGCGCGCTGGCACTTGTCGCCGCCCTTGCCCTGCCCCCTGCCGCGCAAGCGCAGGTCGCAGGTTTCGACGGCAATGCGCCCTCGATCTATCTGCGCGACATCACCACCGGCACGGTGCTGATCGAGAAGGGTGCGGATGTGCCCTTGCCGCCTGCGTCGATGTCCAAGCTGATGACGCTCCTGATGCTCTTCGAGGCGCTTGAGGATGAGCGCATCACCATGGAGACCACCTTCAGCGTCTCGACGCGCGCCTACAACATGGGCGGCTCGCGCATGTTCCTCGAGCCCACCGACCAGCCCACCGTCGAGGATCTGATCCGCGGCATCGCGGTGCTGTCGGGCAATGACGCCTCGGTCGTCGCCGCCGAGGGGCTGGCGGGCACGGAAGAGGCGTTCGCCCAGCTTGCGACCCGCCGCGCGCGCGAGTTGGGGATGCGCAATACGACCATCGCCAATTCCTCGGGCTGGCCGCACCCCGATCACCTTATGTCAAAGCGTGATCTGGGCATCCTGGCCGAACATATCATCACCGAATATCCGCAATATTACCCCTATCTGGCCGAGCGCACATTCACCTGGAACGGCATCACCCAGTCGAACCGGGTGCCGCTGCTGGCATCGGGCATCGGGATGGACGGGCTCAAGACCGGCTTCACCTCGGCGGCGGGGTATTCGCTGACCGGCTCGGCGCGACAGGGCGACCGGCGTATCGTCTTCGCCTTTGGGGGGCTCGCGAATGAGGACGAGCGCGCCCCCGAGGCCGAGGCGCTGATCAACTGGGCCTTCCGCCAGTTCCGCAAGGCAAGCCTGGGCGAGCCCGGAGCCGTGATGGGCGAGGCGCCGGTCTGGCTGGGTGCCGCGCCCTCGGTGACGATGGTGCTGGGCGAGGCGCGCGACATCCTCGTCCCGGCCACGGCGCGGCGCGAGATGGAGGGGCGCATCGTCTATGACGGGCCGATCCCGGCGCCCATCGCGGCGGGCGACCAGATCGCCACGCTCGAGGTCGAGATCCCCGACATGGAGCCCGTGCGCCTGCCGCTGCTGGCCGCCGAGGATGTGGCCGAGGGCGGCTTTGCCGTGCGCGCGCAGGCAGCGGCGCGGCGGCTGGCGGGGATGGTGATGGGCTCAGCGCGCGAGGCGATCAACTGACCATGCAGTCCCCGGACGCGCGGCAGGGCGGCGTATTCGTCAGCTTCGAAGGCATCGACGGGTCGGGCAAGTCCACCCAGGCGCGGCGTTTGGCAGCAGCGCTGGGCGACCGAGCCGTGCTGACGCGCGAGCCCGGCGGCGCCCCGGGGGCCGAGGAGATCCGCCGCCTGCTGGTCGAGGGCGACCCCGCGCGCTGGTCGCCCGAGACCGAGATCCTGCTGTTCACCGCTGCCCGGCGCGACCATCTGGAGCGCACCATCCGCCCCGCACTGGCCGCGGGCAAGGTGGTCATCACCGACCGTTTCGCCGATTCGACGCGCATCTATCAGGGCACGGCGCGGGCATCGCTGCGCCCGCTGGTCGATGATCTGCACGCGCTGATGATCGGGGTCGAGCCCGACCTGACCTTTCTGATCGACATGGAGCCCGAAGCGGCCCTGGCGCGCGGGCTTGCCCGCCAATCGGGCGAGGACCGCTTCGAGACGCTGGGCGCAGACTTCCAGCGCGCGCTGCGGACGGGGTTTCTGGACCTCGCCCGCGCCGCGCCGGACCGAATCTGCGTGATCGACGGCGCCCGCGCGCCCGAGATGATCGCCGCCGAGATCGCCGAGACGTTTCACGCCTGGGAGGTCGCATGAGCGCGCCCTGGCCCTGCCCCGCCCTTTCGGGGCGCGCGGGTGGGTGGGTGGGGCGTGCCCCGAAAGGGCGGGGCGGGGGGCGCCATGGCTGAGCCCGACACACTGCCCGAGCCCGACCGCCTCGACGACGCGCCCCACCCGCGCGAGACGCTGCGCCTCTATGGTCAGGACGAGGCCGAGGCGCAGTTTCTCGACGCGCATAATTCGGGGCGGCTGCATCATGGCTGGCTGCTCACCGGCCCGCGGGGCGTGGGCAAGGCGACGCTGGCGTGGAAGCTCGCGCGCTTCCTGCTCGCCACACCGCCCGACGCAGGCGGGCTGTTCGGCACCCCCGCACCCGCCACGCTCGACATCCCCGACGACCACCCCGTCGCGCGGCGCCTGCGCGCCGGGGCCGATGGCGGGCTGTTGCATCTGCGGCGCGGCCATGACGAGAAGGGCCGCTTGCGCCAGGTGATCCGCGTGGACGAGATGCGGCGGCTGCACGGTTTCTTCGGCCTGTCGGCGGCAGATGCGGGGCGGCGCGTCGTGCTGGTCGATGCCGCCGACGAGATGACGCCGAACGCCGCCAACGCGCTGTTGAAGGCTTTGGAAGAGCCGCCCCCCGACGCCACGCTGCTGCTGGTCGCGCATCGGCCCGCACGGCTTTTGCCGACCATCCGCTCGCGCTGCCGGACGCTGCGCCTCGCGCCGCTTGCCGGGGACGACTTCGCGGCCGCTCTCGCGCAGGCCGGGGTAGAGGCGGACAGCGCAGCGCTGGCCGAACTCTCAAGCGGGTCGGTCGGCGCGGCGTTTTCGCTCGTGCGCGGCGGCGGCGCCGAGCTTTATGCCGATCTCACCGCCCTTTTCGCGGGGTTGCCCCGGCTCGACCGCCCGCGCGCGCTGGCGCTCGCCGATGCGACCGCCGGGCGCGGCAACGAGACGCGCTTTCACCTCACGCTGACGCTGATCGAGCAGTTTCTCGCCCGCCTCGCCCGCGCCGCGATCCTCGGGCCGCGCCCCGAGGCAGTGCCGGGAGAGGCCGCGCTGATGGCACGCCTGGCCCCCAACGCCGCTGCCGCCCGCCGCTTCGCCGCGCTGGCCGATCGTCTGGGTCGCCGTGCCCGGCAGGGCCACGCGGTCAACCTTGACCCTGCCTCGCTGGTGCTGGATATGATCCTGCAGATCGAGGCCGAGGCGCGCGCCTTGTCCTGAACCCTGCTGGAGAGCGTATGCCCCCTGCCCCACCACCTGCCATTGTGGACAGCCACTGCCATCTGGATTTCCCGCAACTGGCCGAGGATCTTGACGCCGTGATCGCCCGCGCTCGTGCCGCCGGGGTCACGCGCATGGTCACGATCTGCACGAAGCTGCGCCTTGCCCCGCAGGTCCGGGCGCTGGCCGAGGTGCATGAGGGCGTCTTCTTCGCCGCCGGCACCCACCCGATGAGCGTGGCCGAGGAACCCATGGCCAGTGTGGCGGAGCTGGTGGCGCTTGCCGCACATCCCAGAATGGTCGGCATCGGCGAAAGCGGGCTCGACTACCACTATACCGCCGAGAGCAAACCCGTGCAGCAGGAAAGCCTGCGCATCCATATCGAGGCCGCGCGCCAGACCGGGCTGCCGCTGATCATCCACGCCCGCGACGCGGATGACGACATGGCGCGCATCCTGACCGAAGAGCATCGCGCCGGGGCCTACGACTGCGTCATGCACTGCTTTTCCTCGGGCGCCGGGCTGGCAGAGGCCGCGCTCGACCTCGGCTTTTACCTGTCGATGTCGGGCATCGCGGCCTTCCCGAAAAGCGATGCTCTGCGCGCGATCTTCGCGCGTGCCCCGCTCGAGCGGATCCTTGTCGAGACCGATGCCCCCTATCTCGCGCCCCCGCCCTATCGCGGCAAGCGCAACGAGCCCGCCTACACGGTCCACACCGCGCAAGTCGGCGCCGAGCTTTTCGGCCTCGACTACGCCGATTTCGCCGCTGCCACCTCGGCCAATTTCGACCGGCTGTTCCGGAAAGCCGCATGAGTGTGCTGCGTGCCACCATCCTCGGCTGTGGCTCGTCCGGGGGCGTGCCCCGGCTGGGCGGACAATGGGGCGATTGCGACCCGAATGACCCGCGCAACATCCGCCGCCGCTGCTCGCTGCTGCTCGAGCGCATCGGGCCCGACGGGCGCACGCAGGTGCTGATCGACACCTCGCCCGACATGCGCGCGCAGCTTCTGGACGCGGGCGTCGGGCGGCTGGACGCGGTGGTCTACACGCACTCGCACGCCGATCATGTCCACGGCATCGACGATCTGCGCCAGATCGTCTTCAACACGCGCGAGCGCCTGGCCGTCTGGGCCGACGGCCCGACGCAGGAGGCGCTGCTGTCGCGCTTCGGCTACGCCTTCACCCAGCCGCGCAATTCGCCCTATCCGCCGATCCTCGACCTGAACAGCATCGACGGGGCGGTGACGATCGAGGGCGCGGGCGGGCCGCTGACACTCCACCCGCTGCGGCTGAACCACGGCACCATCGACGCGCTGGGCTTTCGCGTGGGCGGGCTCGCCTATTGCCCCGATGTGGTCGAGATCTACCCCGAAAGCTGGAGCTGGCTGACCGGGCTCGATGTCTGGATCATCGACGCGCTGCGCCGCAAGCCGCACCCCACACATGCGCATCTGGCCCGCACCCTGGAATGGATCGCCGAGGCCGCACCGAAACGCGCCGTGCTCACCAACATGCATAACGATCTCGACTATGCCACTGTGGCCGCAGAGACGCCCGATCATGTCACCCCCGCGCATGACGGGATGGTGATCGAGTTGGACCTCTGAGCGGATGCAGGCACTCGCCGATGTCATCCTGCCGGTCTTCCTGGTCATCGGCTTTGGCTATGTGGCGCGCTGGCGGCAGCTTATCTCGGACGCGCAGGTCGACGGGGGGGTGCTGTTCACGCAGAACTTCGCCATCCCCTGCCTGCTGTTCGTCGCCATCGCGCGGCTGGATCTGGGACAGGAATTCGACTTGCGGCTGCTGGTCGCGTTCTACACCGGCGCCATAATCAGCTTCGCCCTGGGCTTTGCGGGCGCGCGGCTGATCTTCGCCCGCGACTGGGAGGATTGCACCGCCATCGGCTTTGTCGCGCTGTTCTCGAACTCGGTGCTGCTGGGCCTGCCGCTGACCGAACGCGCCTACGGACCAGACGCGCTGGCGGCGAATTATGCCATCATCGCCGTGCATTCCCCCATTTGCTACGCCATCGGCATCACCACGATGGAGTTGATCCGCAATCGCGGCGGACGGCTGCGCGATTCGCTTGCCAAGGCGCTGGCGGCGATGTTCCGCAATGCGCTGGTCATCGGCATCGGGCTGGGCTTCGCGGTGAACCTCACAGGCGCGCCCCTACCGGGCGTGCTCGATCAGGCGCTCGACATGATGGTGCGCGCAGCCCTTCCAGCGGCACTCTTCTCGCTGGGGGGCGTGCTCTACCGCTACCGCCCCGAGGGCGATCTGCGCACCATCGGCTATGTCGTGGCCCTGTCGCTGATCATCCACCCGGCGATCACGTATGGCCTTGCCCGTGCCTTCGGGTTGGGGGCGGACGCGCTGCGTTCGGCCACGTTGACCGCCGCGATGGCGCCCGGCGTGAATGCCTATGTCTTCGCCAACATGTATGGCCGCGCGAAACGGGTCGCCGCCTCGTCCGTGCTGATCGGCACTGCGGGGGTGATGCTGACCGGCTGGCTCTGGTTGCAGATCCTGCCCTGATCGTCTCCGCGATGCACAGTCTCGCTCGCGCGCGGGCCTCGCCGGGTCGTCAGCCCCGCTGTGGCGGCAAAGCTGTGTCACCCTCATTTTCTTGCCAGAATTACTCAGCTGCACGCCGCCTGCCCCCGGGGCCCCGCAACGCAAAGGGCCGGGTGCATCGCCCCCGGCCCGCGCGCTCCCTATTGCCGGGAAATCACTGCGGCGTCAGCCCGCGCAGCCGCTCGCCCCGGCGGCGCAGCAGTTCCACCACGGTCAGCAGCGCGATCGAGATCATCACCAGGATCGTCGCCACGGCGAGGATCGTCGGGCTGATATCCTCGCGGATGCCCGACCACATCTCGCGCGGGATCGTGCGCTGCTCGACGCCCGCGACAAACAGCACCACCACAATCTCGTCGAAAGAGGTGATGAAGGCGAACAGCGCGCCCGAGACAACCCCCGGCAGGATCAGCGGCATGGTGATCTTGAAGAAAGTGCGCGTGGGCGAGGCGCCCAGATTGGCCGCCGCCCGCGTCAAAGAATGGTCGAATCCCACCAGGGTCGCCGTCACCGTGATGACCACGAAGGGCACCCCGAGCGCGGCATGCGCAAGTACCACACCAAGATAGGTGCCCGCGATATTGATCGACGAGAAGAAGAAGAACATCCCCGCCGCCGAGATGATCAGCGGCACGATCATCGGCGAGATCAGCAAGCCCATGATCAGCCCCTTGTAGGGCATTTCCGAGCGCGAGAGGCCGAGCGCGGCCAGCGTGCCCAGCGACGTGGCGATCACGGTCGCCGCCGCCCCGATGATAAACGAGTTCTGGATCGACCGCCGCCAGCTCGACGAGCCGAGGAAGTCCTCGTACCAGCGCAGGCTGAAGCCTTCGGGGTTCAGCGTCAGCATCTCGCGCGTGAAGGTGAAGAAGGGCTGCGCGTTGAAGCTGAGCGGGATCATGATCAGGATCGGCGCCAGCAGGAAGAAGAAGATCGAGAAGCAGATCACCCGGAAGGCGTAATGCCAGATCTTGTCCTTGGTGGTGTAATAGGCAGGCATCGCCATCGGTCGTGCTCCCTTACCCGAGTTTCAGGCTGTCGGCACCGACCAGCCGGTTATAGAGCCAGTAGAGAACCAGCACGCCCACCAGCAGCATCGTGCCAAGCGCGGCCGCGAGGCCCCAGTTCAGCGATTGCTGGATATGGCGCGCAATCTCGTTCGAGATCATGCGCCCGGACTGGCCGCCCACAAGCGCCGGCGTGATGTAATAGCCGATCGAGATGATGAAGACGAGCACACCGCCCGCGCCGATCCCCGGCAGGGTCTGCGGGAAATAGACCCTGCGGAACGCCGTGGTTGGCGTCGCACCAAGCGACTTCGCCGCGCGCATGTAGGTGGGCGGGATGGTGCGCATCACCGAATAAAGCGGCAATACCATGAAGGGCAGCAGGATATGCGTCATCGCGATGATCGTGCCGGTCTGGTTGTAGATCAGATCCAGCCGGTTATTGGTGTCTATCAGCCCGATATTCACCAGAAGCGTGTTGATCACCCCCTGCTGCTGCAGCAGCACGATCCATGAGGATGTCCGCACCAGCAGCGAGGTCCAGAACGGCAGCAGCACCGCGATCATAAGCAGGTTGGCATAGCGCATGGGCAGGATCGACAGGTAATAGGCGATCGGAAAGCCCAGCAGGAAGGTCATGAAGGTAATCGCCACGCTCAGGGCAAGCGTGCGCCCGAACAGATTGACGT
>PXES01000396.1 GCA_003564655.1 Paracoccaceae bacterium | reverse complement strand
GCGAGAGGCTTTTCATGCGCGTCGCGCCGTGGCATCTGTGAGACCCCGAGCCGAGGAGCCACCATGTCCCTGCCGCTGATCCATGTCCTGAACGGGCCGAACCTGAATCTGCTGGGCCAGCGCGAGCCCGAGATCTATGGCCATGCAACGCTTGACGACATTGCCCGCGACTGCACGGCACTGGGCGCCGAGCTGGGCCTGAGCGTGGCGTTCGAGCAGACCAACCATGAGGGCGCGCTGGTCGATATGATCCAGGCCGCGCGCGGGGTGGCGGCGGGGATCATCCTCAACCCGGCCGCCTACACGCACACCTCGGTTGCGATCCTCGACGCGCTGGGCGCCTATGAGGGCCCGGTGATCGAGGTGCATCTGTCCAACACTCACCGGCGCGAGGGGTTTCGGCAGCACTCCTATGTCAGCGCTCGCGCCGATGCGGTGATCGCCGGTTGCGGGGCGCAGGGCTATTCTCTGGCGCTGCGGCGGATGGCGGTGCTGGTGGGGTGAGGGGCAGTTACTCGCGCGCGATGGTGTCGAATTGCGCGAGCGCCTCGGCGCGCTGTTCCGAAAGCGCGTCCATGATCTCGGCCCGGAAATCGGCGCGGTTGTTGTGTTCCTCGAGTCTCAGGATTGCGGCATCGGTCCCGACGGCAATGGCCGTGCCCACAAGCGGCAGGCTGGCCAACACAGCGCGCGCTCCCAGCCGCAGCACACCGCGCCGCACCAGCCGCTGGACCACCCGCTGCGCCACGACCGCGCCCAGCGTGCCGACCGCGACCGACGCGCCGAGCCTTTGCTCGATCCGGTAGGTCAGGCCAAGGCTCTGCAGCTCAGGCAGCGGCGGGAACTCAGGGTAGTCGGCGACCACGCGCAGCCGCGCCGGGTTGACGCCCGCTACGGCCGTGCGGGCAAGGCGCGCCTCGTCCAGCGCTTGCATAGCCCGGGCCTCGGCCACCCCCTGCGCCGCGACCCAGTCGTGAAGCGTGCCCGTCAGCGCGTCAGCGTCGAGGGCGTCGCGAAGGCGGTTGGCGATATGGTCCTGCATCGCGGCCTCGGGGTCGCGGCCAAGGAAACCCATCAGCGCCACGCCAAGGCGGGTATATTCGGCACCGAGCGAGTAGTAGCTGTCAAGGAAGGGGTCGACCTGGTCCTCCATCGTGTCGAAAAGGGTGTCGAGCCTTGCGCGCATCCGCGCTATCACTGCCGCGTCGGCGTCACGCATCTCGGCGCGGCCGCCCGCGATGCGCGCCTGCGTGCCTTCGGGGAAATAGGCGCGACCAATTCGTTCGACCGTGATCTGAACCTGCGCGACGGGCCGCATCTCGGGGGGCTGCACGGCAAGCGTCATCTCTGCGCGCAGCCCTGTGAGCAATATGAGCGCCACCAGCCCAGCGCCTGCCAGCAGGGCCGCGCGCTGCGGGGCGGGCGGCTCGCTTGCATCCGAGGCGACGCCCACGGCGCGCGCCCAGTCGCGCGCGGGCATCAGCGCGGCGATGGTCAGCGCCGCGACAGCCGCGCCGCTGACCCCGAGCGCAAGCGTCGAAAGTACCGCCTCGATGGCGCGCGGCAGCAGCTCGAGCGCGGCCACACTGCCCAACAGCCACGCAAGCCCGCCCTCGACCAGCCGCTGCGCCGCCAACCCTTCGGCAACCAGCGCGCTGGTGGCGCGGATGGGTCCCGGCTCGGCATAGCCGATCAGCGCGCGCGCCCCTCCGGAGACGATCGCCATCGCCAGCGCCCCGAGAACCAGCGCCCAGCCACGCAGCCGGGCCGCGTCATGGACCGGCGCGTCGAACCAGCGCGCCAGAGTGTCCGCCCGGCCCAGAATGGCGATGACCGTCGCCGCCCCGGCGAGCGCGCCCGCCCCGGCCGCAACACCGGCCTGTGCGAGTTGCAGCAGCAGAAGCGCCGCGCCCAGCAGACCCAGCGCCGCACAGGCCAATAAGCGCACCACACCGCTGCGACGCAGGCGCGTGAAAGGGTTGGCCGGGTTCGCGATCTTGAGGCTGTGACCGCGGGCGACAGCGGCATTGGCGCTGAGCGGTACGGCGGCGACGAGCCCCAGCGCCGCCCACAAGATCAGCGCCATGACGGGGGACAGATGCGGCAGGCTGAACGCCCCGAACATGAGCGTTGCCGCAAGCACCGCCAGCGGTGCCGGGTTGGAGAGTGCCGCTGCGCGTGTGGCGGCCTCGGCTTCGGGTGTGGTCATGGCCGCGAGTTTCCCCTGTCCGGGGCGGGCGATCAAGCCCTGGCCGCCCGGTCGGGATGAGGGGTTTGGAAAAGCGCCCGCAAGCGGAGCCCACCCACCCGCCCATGCCCCGCTTGCGGGCGCTCGCCCCCGTGCCGGGGGCGGGAAGGGGCGCGTCTGTCGAGTCTACGCTGTCAGGGTTGTTCTGCCGGGGTCGTTGAGTTCCAGACTGCCATGAGGGTGCCACCGGGCTCGCGGAACTCGAACCGCCGTCCGCCGGGGAAGGCGAAGATCTCGCGGGTGATCTCGGCGCCAGCCGCCCTGACGGTCGCGAGCGCCGCTTCGAGGTTGTCTGCCCGCAGCACGATCAAGGGCGCGCGCAAGCTGCCCCGTTCAATGCCACCGCCAAGACGCGCGTTCCGGATGTCGCGATAATCCGGCCCGTAATCCATGAAGCTCCAGCCGAATGCCGCAGCGAAGAAGGCCTGTGTCGCCTCCAGCTCGGGCGAGGTGAATTCGACATAGTCGATCTGAATGCTCCGCGGG
>PXES01000048.1 GCA_003564655.1 Paracoccaceae bacterium | reverse complement strand
CCTCGACCACGGCCATGTCGTGGCTGATGAACAGATAGGCCAGCCCCATGGATTGCTGCAACTCCAGCATCAACTCCAGCACCTGCGCCTGCACCGAGACATCGAGCGCCGAGGTCGGTTCGTCCGCCACGATCAGTTTGGGGCCGACCGAAAGGGCACGGGCAATGCAGATGCGCTGACGCTGCCCGCCGGAGAATTCATGCGCAAAGCGGCTCATATGGTCGGGCTCGAGCCCGACGCGGCGCAGCAGTTCCGCCACCCGGTCCTCGAGTTCGCTGCCCCGCGCGATGCCGTGGATAACCATCGGTTCGGCGATCAGGCGCCCGATGCTGATCCGTGGGTTGAGCGCGGCGAATGGGTCCTGGAACACCATCTGCATGGCCCGGCGCGCCTTGCGCAGACTGCGGGCTGACAGGGCGCGCATATCCTCGCCCTCCAACTCGATACGACCCTCATCGACATCCAGCAACCGAAGCACAGCGCGGCCCGAGGTCGATTTTCCCGACCCGCTTTCGCCGACCAGCGCCAGCGTCTCTCCCGCGCGGACGGAGAAGCCGACATCCTCCATGGCGATCGTGCCGCCGGTGCGTGCGAATATCCCGCCGCGCCCGGCGAATTCCTTGCACATGCCTTCGGCATGCAGCACCACCTCGCCGGGCCGGGCGGGCTGGTCGATGATCGGCCTTGGCCCCTCCTCGGCACTGCGGGCGCCCAGCCGCGGCACCGCCGCCAGCAGCGCGGCGGTATAGTCTTCTCGCGGGTTGCCGAAGATCGCCGTCACCGGCCCGTCCTCGACCTTCTTGCCCCGGTGCATGACCACCACGCGGTCGGCCATTTCGGCGACAACGCCCATGTCGTGGGTGATCAGCAGGATCGCGGTGCCGAAGCGCGCCTGCACATCGCGCATCAGGCCCAGGATTTCCGCCTGCACCGTCACATCCAGGGCCGTGGTCGGTTCATCCGCGATCAGGATATCGGGCTCCAGCGCCATGGCCATGGCAATCATCACCCGCTGGCGCATGCCGCCCGACAATTCATGCGGGAACTGGCGCATCCGGCGCGGCGGGTCGGAGAGGTCCACCAGACGCAGCATCTCCAGCGCCTTGTCGCGGGCGGCACGCTGGCTCAGCCCGCGATGCTCGATCAGGGCCTCGGTCAACTGCAGGCCGATGCGCAAGACCGGGGTGAGCGAGGTCATCGGCTCCTGAAAGATCATGGCGATGCGATTGCCACGGATGCGCCGCTGGTCCCGCTCGGACAGGCGCAACAGGTCCTTGCCGTCGAACAGGGCCGCGCCGCCGCCGATCCGGGCGCTGCGGCGCGGCAACAGGCCCAGCAGCGCCATGGACGACACGCTTTTCCCCGACCCGCTTTCGCCGACGATGGCCAGCGTCTCGCCCGCGTGCAGGTCATAGGACAGCCCGTCCACGGCCCTTACCGGGCCGAAGGCGACGCTCAGGTCGCGGACCTGCAGCAGCGGCGCGCTCATCTTGCCCTCTGGCGGGGGTCAAGCACTTCGCGCACCCCGTCACCCAAGAGGTTGAAACCCAGCACCGTGATGGCGATGGCAAGGCCCGGAAAGATCATCATCCAGGGCGCCCGGCTGATCAGATCGCGCGACGACGACAGCATGAACCCCCATTCCGGCTGCGGCGGCTGCGCGCCCAGCCCCAGAAAGGACAGCCCCGCCGCCGCCAGAACCGCCGTGGACACCCCCAGCGTGCCCACCACGATCAGCGTGGGGATGACGTTGGGCAGCAGATGCAGGAAAATCAGCCGCAGATGCGAGGCCCCGGCGGCCACTGCGGCCTCGAAATAGGGCTTGTTCTTCTCGACCAGCACGACCGAATGGGTGATGCGGGCGTAAAAGGGGATCGAGGCGATGCCGATGGCGATCATGGCGTTGATCAGCCCCACACCGAGGATGGCAAGGCAGGCCAGCGCGATCACGATCTCGGTGAAGCTGAAGACGACATCGACCAGCCGCATCAGGATACGCTCGGGCCAGCCGCCGGCATAGCCCGCGATCAGGCCCAAGAGCAGCCCCGCGGTCAGCGAGATGCCCACCGCGATGGTGCCGATCATCAGCGTCAGCCGGGCGCCATAGACCACGCGGGAGAACACGTCGCGCCCCAACTGGTCGGTGCCCATCCAGTGGTCCGAGGATGGCGGCGCCAGCCGCGGCCCCGACGCCATGCGAAACGGATCGTAGGGCGCGATGACCGGTGCCAGCAGCGCCACCACCACCAGCAGCAGCACGATCGCCAGCCCCACTGCGCCCGAGGGGCTGCGCAGCAGCGACCAGACGGCGCGGCGCGGTGCGACCGGGGCGGCGCTGGTGACGGGTTCGGCCGGGGCGCTCATGTGCCGTACCGGATGCGCGGGTCAAGCAGCGCATAGGTCACGTCGATGATGACGGACACCAGCGCCACGACCGTGGCGAAGAACAGGATGAAGCCCTGGATCAGCGGGTAGTCGCGGGCGAACACCGCCTGAATCGCGAGCCGTCCCACGCCGTTCCAGGCAAAGACATTCTCGATCACGATGGCGCCACCCATCAGATAGGCGAATTGCAGCCCCAGCATGGACACGATCGGCACGAGCCCCGAGCGCAGCGCGTGGCGATAGAGGACCAGCGTCTTGGGCAGACCCTTGGCATGGGCGGTGCGCACGAAGTCCTGATCGAAGATGTCGATCATGGCCGAGCGCGTCAGCCGCGCGATCACCGCGCCGGT
>PXES01000143.1 GCA_003564655.1 Paracoccaceae bacterium | reverse complement strand
GCCGTGGTCAGGAACATGATGTTCGACAGATCATACTCCACTTCGAGGTAGTGGTCGATGAAGGTCGAGTTCTGTTCGGGGTCCAGCACCTCCAGCATGGCCGAGGCCGGATCGCCGCGGAAATCCTGCCCCATCTTGTCGATCTCGTCGAGCAGGATCAGCGGGTTGGTGGTCTTGGCCTTTTTCAGCGCCTGGATGATCTTGCCCGGCATCGAGCCGATATAGGTGCGCCGGTGGCCCCGGATTTCCGATTCGTCGCGCACCCCGCCAAGGCTGATGCGGATGAACTCGCGCCCCGTCGCCCGGGCCACTGATCGCCCGAGGCTCGTCTTGCCCACGCCCGGCGGGCCGACAAGGCACATGATCGGCCCCTTCAGCTTGGCGCTGCGCGCCTGCACGGCAAGGTATTCGACAATCCGCTCCTTGACCTTCTCGAGGCTGTAGTGATCGGCGTCGAGAACACGCTCGGCGCGGCCCAGGTCGCGCTTGACGCGGCTCTTCACGCCCCAGGGGATCGAAAGCATCCAGTCGAGATAGTTACGCACAACCGTCGCCTCGGCGGACATGGGCGACATGGATTTGAGCTTCTTCAACTCGGCCAGCGCCTTGTCGCGGGCCTCGGCGCTCAGCTTGGTGGCGTTGATGCGATCCTCGAGTTCCTTGACCTCGTTCTGACCATCCTCGCCGTCGCCGAGCTCCTTCTGAATGGCCTTCATCTGCTCGTTCAGATAATACTCGCGCTGCGTGCGCTCCATCTGGCTTTTCACACGGCTCTTGATCTTGCGCTCGACCTGCAGCACCGACAATTCGCCCTGCATCAGCGAATAGATCTCTTCCAGCCGCTGGCTGGTCTCGCCGGTCTCGAGCAGCTTCTGCTTTTGCGCCACATCGGCCCCCAGATGCCCGGCGGCCAGATCGGCCAGCTCGGCCGGATCTTCCGCATCGGCGATCGCGGTAAGCGCCTCGTCCGGGATGTTCTTGCGGACCTTGGCATAGCGTTCGAACTCGGCCTTGACCGAGCGCATCAGCGCCTTGACCGCGGCGGGATCGCCGGTTTCCTCGTCAAGTTCGGTGGCGATGGCCTCGAAAAAGGAATCGTTGTCGACAAATTCCTCGACCTGCACGCGGTGGCGCCCTTCGACCAGCACTTTGACCGTGCCATCTGGCAGTTTCAGCAGTTGCAGGACGTTCGCCAGCACACCGACGCGGTAGATATCGTCGGGGCCGGGGTCTTCCTGCGCATGATCCTTCTGCGAAATCAGCAGGATCTGCTTGTCTTCTGCCATCACCGCCTCGAGCGCGCGGACCGATTTGTCGCGGCCGACGAACAGCGGCACGATCATGTGCGGGAACACCACCATGTCCCGCAGCGGCAAGAGCGGGTAGCCTTGTGTCTGAGACATTTACATCATCCTTGTCAGCGGCCCTGCTGAAGGCAGCGCCTTTGCCGATAACTTGGGCGTTTCGCGGAGAGGTTTCAAGCAGGTGTGTCCCGGGGCGTGGCGTCGCAGAGGCGCCCACGGGCAAGGCGCGATGCGGCAATTCGGAAAGGATAAAGGGGGTCCCGGCCACCGACGGAACCCCCACTCACCCTCGTGCCCTTCACGTCACGGGAAGTAAAGACCCCGGTCGTCCTGACCAGATGGGTCGGAGTGTTCCAGACACCGCGCTTCCCGGCAAGCGGAGAATTCTTACAATTCGACCGGTCCACGCCCGACTATCGCACCGCCGGACGCAGCGCGCCCCTGCGTTCACAGGCTGCGCAGAAGCTGCGGGGTCGGCCAGCCATCGGCGGGCATGCCCAGTTCGGCTTGCACATCCTGTACGGCGGCACGGGTATTGGCGCCCAGGATGCCATCAATCCCGCCGACATCATGCCCGCGCTGGGTCAGGCGCTGCTGCAGGTCGCGCATCTGGTCCTGGTTCAGCCCCGGCTCGGGATTGCCCGCCTGATAGATGGGCGCGCCCATCAGCCGCGTGCCGAAATAGGCGGCAGTGGTCACATAGATGAAGCTCTGGTTCCATTCGAACAGCACGCGGTAGTTGTGAAACACCATGAAGGCCGGGCCGCGATGCCCCTGTGGCAGTATGATCGAGGCGCGCAGATCGCCCGAGGGCAGACTGCCATGGGCCGGGCGCACGCCCATGTCGGCCCATTCGCGCACGCGGCGTTCGGTACGCAGCCCCGACTGCGTCAGGTCGAACCCTTGCGGGATCGTGACCTCGTGCATCCATGGCTCGTTCGCGCGCCAGCCATTCGCACGCAGCATCGAGGCCGCCGACAGGATCGAATCGGCCACCGAGCGCTGCAGATCGATCCGCCCGCTGCCATCGCCATCGACCGCGTGATCGATGATGTCCGAGGGCAGTTTCTGCACCATGCCGATTTCGCCCGCCCAGGCCCCGCGCATCGTGCGCGGGTCCAGATCGCCGCTGCGATGCATCTCCAGCGCGGCAAAGATCTGTGGGCGGAACAGTTCGGGACGGCGGCAGTCATGCGCCAGTGTCACCAGCGCGTCCACAGTGTTGAAATCGCCCTGATTGGCACCGAAATCGGTCTCGAACGCCCAGAAGGCCAGCAGGATCCCCGGCTGCACGCCGTATTCCGACCGCGCCCTGTCGAAGATGGCGCGGTGCTGGTCCAGCCGCGCGCGCCCGGCATTCATGCGGTTCTGCGAGATCAGCGCGCGCGAGAAATCCAGAAAGGGTCGCTGGAAGATGCCCTGGCGGCGGTCGGCG
>PXES01000354.1 GCA_003564655.1 Paracoccaceae bacterium | reverse complement strand
TGGCGATCTGCTGGATATCATCCGCGCGCGCACAGGGATCACGCGGTTTCCCGAACTTCTGGACGAGGCGCGCGCGCATCTTGGCCGCCCGCAGCCGGACCTCCCGGATAGGCCTTTGCCGAAGAAACCCAAACCTCCCGGTGGCACACCAGCGGCGGCGGCGCGTCTGTTTGCAGCCTCAAAGCCGGTCGCAGGCACGCTTGCCGACACCTACCTCCGCGCCCGGGGCCTGACCCATGGCGGCAGGATGAGCGCGCTGCGCTTCCACCCGAAGTGCTGGCATCGGGAGGATGGCCAGACCAAAAGCATCCCCAGACCGGCGCTGATCGCAGCGGTCACCGATGGGGCAGGGGGCTTGCAGGGTGTGCATCGCACTTGGTTGGCACCTGACGGCAAGGGGAAGGCACAGGTCGAGACGCAGCGGCGTGCCATGGGCCACCTCTTGGGCAATGCCGTCAGGCTGACCCCGCAGCAAAACATCCTCGTCGTCGGCGAAGGCATCGAGACCATGCTGTCGCTGGTCGAGGCAGCGCCCGGCCTTCCCGTCTGGGCGGCGCTCTCATCCGGTCACCTCGGGGCCGTTCTGCTGCCGGAGGGGGGGCAGCGCCTCTACATCGCCATCGACCGCGATCCGGCCGGGCGACGCGCAGCAGAGAGGTTGAGCGCCAGAGCCACAGAGATCGGGGTATCCGCGCAGGTGCTGGAACCGCAGCTCGGGGATTTCAACGATGATCTCCGGGCAAACGGCAGGCTGGCGCTGCGCCAGCATCTGGCAGGGCAGATCGGGCCAGAGGATCGGCAGCGCCTGTTGGCGTGAGCTGCATCGCGCAGTGGGCTGTCTGGGGGAGTGCGGGGCAAGGGTCACGGATCTCAGTCGTGGCTCTGGATCGTCGCTTTGCCTCTTCCCGGGCAATCTCATCCCCACGACACCCTTGCGGCCTTCTCAGAGATGGGCGTGCTGCCGTCAAAGGGTCCGCCCCCTCAAGGGCGGCATTCAGGCTATTTCCGCCGCGGGATAAATCCCGCTTTGCATCGCGAAACAAATAGCCTGCCTGCCGCCCTCCTCCACTGCGTTTCGGCCCCGAAGAGGGGGTGAAGGGGCGTCCGCCATGACGGCTCAGCGCTGCCCATGAAGGCCGCGCGGGTTGTCGCGCGGACGAGACAGGCCCGGAGGCAAGAAACAGATGACGATCCACACTCACGACGACACTTATGAACCCGCCCATGCCGCATCCCAGACCGCCAATGCGCTCGATGAGCTGCAGCTCTATGGCTACCGCCCCTTTGACGAGCCCGATTCGCGGCCGATGCCCGATGGGCAGCGCCTTGCGGTCGCCGTCGCCGACATCTTCGATGCAATCGTGGCGACCTTGGAAGACACCCGCATGGAACCCGACCTCGAAGAAGTGCTCTGGGGCCAGGTCAACCTTTTTCACCGTGCGACGGCACGGATCGAGCGGTCGCTCGATGAGAATGAGCAGGCGCAGCGCCGCCTCCAGCGCGAGCAGGACGGCTCCGAGGTGAAATCCGTCGAGCTCGAGCGCCTGACGGCCGAAGGCCTGACGCTGGTTGAGCGGCGCAACTGCATGGACATGATGCGCGATCACGCCGCGACCGAGTTTGTCCATCACACGGGGTCAACCTGGCGCCCCCGCACCGGATCGATGGTGAACCGCCAGCACATGACCGCAGCGCTGATTGACAGCCGCGACTTCCTGGCCGCCAAGCGCCGGTCCGATACCGAGGTGATGCTTCCCGCAGGCCCCAAGGTTGCCCTCACCGGCGGGAGTGACTTCAACGATCACCGCCTGATCTGGGGCAAGCTCGATCAGGTCCGCACCAAACATCCCGATATGGTCCTTTTGCACGGGGGAAGCCCGAAGGGCGCAGAACTCATCGCCGCCAAATGGGCCGAGGCGAGGGGCGTGACGCAGGTGGCCTTCAAACCGGACTGGACCAAGCACGCCAAGGCCGCGCCGTTCAAGCGCAACGACGCCATGCTCGAGGTGCTGCCGGTGGGCGTCCTCGTCTTCCCGGGCAATGGCATCCAGGAAAACCTCGCCGACAAGGCCAAGAAGCTGGGCATCCCGGTCATGAAGTTCGAGAAGGGGGCGTAAGCCCCTTTCCCCTCACGGGGACATCATGGTGGAAGCAACAGCGTCCACCTGATATCATGGCACAAAGACCCCGCGCCGGGATTGCGACATGTCTCATAGCGTCAGCCAACTGGAAATCTTCCCGACCGAGCTGCAGATGCGGCGGATCGATCCTGCCTGCAACATGCGCCGCTTCTACCGCATGAGCATTCAGCCTGATCTGTTTGGCGGGGCAAGCCTTGTGCGCCAATGGGGGCGGATCGGCGCTCGTGGGCAGATGATGAGCGAGCAGCATCCGGATGAAGGGCAGGCTGTCACCGCGCTGATGAAACTCGCGCGCGTGAAACAGCGGCGGGGATATGCGTGACGCGCCAGACAATACGGTGCGAAACCAGCGTGAAAGGGGAGGTGGATGACACTCGACACCGACAAGATCGATGACGCGGCCCTCGCGATCCTCAGCCTGACGCTGCATGACGGTGATCGGGTCTGGAAGGGGATCGATTGGAACATCACCGACCGGCTTTTCGAGAAAGGCCTGATCCATCATCCGAAAAACAAGGCGAAATCACTGAGCCTGACGCCAGAGGGGATCGCGCAAGCGCGGGAAATTCTCGCGCGGGAGTTCAGCAAGGCCGAGTGACGGGCGG
>PXES01000405.1 GCA_003564655.1 Paracoccaceae bacterium | reverse complement strand
TGCGGGGAATCCGCGAACGTCTTTGGAGAAGGAACCACCAGATGCGCATGGCATTCGGAGCCGTCCTTGTTGCAGGTCTCGGACTCGCGGGGTACGCGGTCTATCAGACGAACGACTATATCTCGTCGATGCAGGCGGAGCTCGCCCAGGCCCGGCATAACGCCAGCGCGGTCGAGATGGTCAATGTGGTCGCCGCGCGTCGGTCAATGAGTTACGGCCAGGCCATCACGCGCGAAGATATCGGGACCATCCCCTTCCCGAAGAATGCGGTGCCCGAGGGTGCCTATACCGATCTCGATGAGCTTTTCCCCGATGGCCACAGTGAACGCATCGTGCTTCGCACCATGGACCGTCTTGAACCGATCCTGTCCACCAAGCTGACCGAGCCGGGCAAGACCGCGGGCGTGACATCGCATCTCAGCCCCGGCATGCGCGCGTTCACCATTCCGGTCAATGCGACCAGCGGGGTGGCAGGTTTCCTGCGCCCTGGCGATCATGTCGATGTCTTCTGGTCGGGGCGCACGGGTGACCGCGGCGACGTCACGCAGCTGATCCAGTCGCGGTTGCGTCTGATCGCCGTCGATCAGAGCGCCGATATGGACCGCGCTGCGCCCGCCGCCAATGCCCGCACCGTGACGGTCGAGGCGACGCCCAGCCAGGCGGCGGCCCTTGCCCAGGCGCAAGGCTCGGGGCGGCTGTCGCTGGCGCTCGTCGGCGCCGACGACGACTCGGTGACGGGATCGATCGAGATGACGCAAGACGGTATGCTCGGGGTGGTACGCGAGGAACGGCAGGTCGAGGAAGAGAAGCGTTGCCACATCCGGACCCGTCGCGGCGGTGAGACGTCGCTGATCGAGATCCCCTGCACGAACTGACTGCGATACGCCGTTGCGGCCCTGCGACAGGGCCGGCACCATGACGATTTCGCACCCGTCAGGCCGAAAAAGCGCCTCGACGGGTGCGCACATTTTGGTGGGGGTGCTGTGGCGAACACCCATATGTGGCAAAAATTCAAGCGAATGTTGCAAAAAGGTACTTCAAGACATGTCGCTAAGCACAAGATTCTTGCCAAAAATCCGGTTTTCACCCATCATGCCTCAAATTTCCCGGCCTGACCGGGTCTGAAAAACGGTAAGCAAGCCGTCAATAAAAACGCAGTCGAGCAGTTTCGGAAGGCAGGCAATATGAAATTCAGGACAATCGCGGCAGCGCTGCTGTCCGGCGCGGCGCTAGGGCTGGTTCAGGTCCCTGCCGCGCATGCAGAGAACATTCGCGTTCTCAACAGCGCTTCGGCCTCGACACTTCGTGTGCCGATGAATCGCGCCATCGTGGTCGAGACGGAGAACCCGTTTGCCGAACTCTCGATCGCCAATCCCGGCATCGCGGATATTTCGACCCTCTCGGACCGGTCAATCTATCTGCTGGGCAAGGCACCCGGGCGCACGACACTGACAATTCTCGGGGTCGATGGCGAGCTGGTCTCGAATGTCGAGGTGCAGGTCACCCCCGATGTCGCCGAGTTCCGCGAAAGGCTGCGCCAGATCCTGCCCAACGAGACGATCGAGGTGCGCACCGCCAATGACGGGATCGTGCTGTCGGGCATCGTCTCTTCGGCGGCGCGGCTGGATGCGGCGCTGGAACTCGCGCAGCGCTACGCGCCCGAGCGAGTGTCGAACCTGATGAGCGTCGGGGGCACGCAGCAGGTGATGCTCAAGGTCCGCTTCTCCGAGATGCAGCGTGGCGTCAGCAAGAACCTGGGCACCAGCTTCAACGTGCAGGGTGGCAGCAGAGCATCTGTTGTCGGCGGGCGGAGCATCGGCGGGGGCAGCCTCACGCCGGGCGGCGCTGATCGCGAGGGTGCTCTGGGCTTTCGCCTGGGTGGTGGCCGCCTGACCGCGCAGGTTTTGCTTGAGGCGCTCGAATCGCAGGGCCTGTCGCGGACATTGGCCGAGCCGAACCTGACCGCGCTTTCGGGGCAGGAGGCGAGCTTCCTGGCCGGCGGAGAGTATCCGGTTCCGGTCGCGCGGGACGACAATATCGCCGTGGAGTACCGGCCCTTCGGTGTGCAATTGGCATTCACGCCCACAGTGCTTGACGACAGTGTCATCAATCTCGATCTCACCGCGTCAGTGTCATCGCTGGACGGCGCAAACACGGTAAATATTCAGGGCACGCAGGTCGCACCGTTCCGCACGCGCCAGACCTCGACCACGGTTGAGCTGCGCGATGGCGAGAGCTTCGTGATCGCGGGTCTGCTCGAGGATGATTTCCGCGCGGCGTCACGCGGGATACCGTGGCTGTCGGAGCTCCCGGTCCTCGGGGCGCTGTTCCGCAGCGCCGAGTATGAGCGCAATCAGACCGAACTCGTGATCGTCATTTCGGCGCATCTGGTCTCGCCCCCGCGCGGGGAAGCCATCGCGCTGCCCACCGACCGCGTCCGGCCACCAAGCGAACGCGACCTGTTCCTTGGCGGGCGACTCGCGGCCCCGGGTTCGGGCGCCGAGGGCGAAGTGGCGCGGCAGGATTTCAGCGGGTCGTATGGCTATGTGCTCGACTGACCCGGCGCAGAACAAGAGATTTGTATCGGAGGGCTCGCAGATGGCCATGAACAGACGCCTTTTCCTGATGGGGGCTGCCGGTCTGGGCCTGTCTGCCTGCACCGACCCGTCCTCGAGTTACAACCGCGAGGCCGGGGCGGTGATTGACGAAGGTGGCTTCGGCAACCCGACGATGACCAATCATCTGGTGCA
>PXES01000397.1 GCA_003564655.1 Paracoccaceae bacterium | reverse complement strand
TGCGCGCCTCGGCGACGGCCACGTCATAGCCGCGCCGCGCGAGCGCCCAGGCCGCTTCCAGCCCCGCCGGGCCGGACCCGATGACCAGCACATTCTCACTCGCGCCTTTCGGGTTCATCTTCTCGGGGTGCCAGCCCTTGCGCCATTCCTCCATGAAGGTCGGGTTCTGCGTGCAGCGGCTTATCGACATGGTCATGTCGCCGGTGATGCAGATGTTGCAGCCGATACACTCGCGGATATCGTCGATGCGGCCTTCCTCGACCTTTTTCGGCAGGAACGGATCGGCGATGGACGGGCGCGCGCAGCCGATGAAATCCAGCGTGCCGGTCTTGATCATCCGCACCATCACATCGGGCGAGGTGAATCGGCCGACGCCCACCACCGGCCGATCGGTCAGCGCGCGGATGCCGGTGACAAGCTGTTCCTGCGCGGCCTCTTCCTTGAAGCGCGAGGGGCCCGAGCAATCCTCCCACGTGCCCTGCGCCAGGTCCCACAGGTCGGGCAGGTCGCGGTTCATCTCGATGAAATCGCGCAACTCGGCGTTGGAGAAGCCCAGCTCGCCTATGCTCTCGTCCAGGCTGACGCGCAGGGTGATCCCCATGCTGTCGCCCACGGCATCGCGGATATCGGCCACCACCTCTTTCACGAACCGCGCGCGGTTTTCCAGACTGCCGCCATACTCGTCGCCGCGCTGGTTGGTGGCGCGGCTGAGGAAATGCTGGAAGATGCCGAACCCATGCGCCCCATAAAGGCAGATCAGATCGAACCCCGCCAGTTTCGAGCGCTTCGCGGCGTTCACGAACCAGCGGCGCAGATCGCGGATATCGCTTTTCGACAGCGCGCGGGCCTGAACCGGGTCATTGGTGAAGGTGCGGATGGGCAGGGCAGTGGGGGCAAGCGGCACTTCCTTGGTGTAGAAATTCGGACCGTTGATGCCCGAATAGGCAAGCTGGATACCGGCAAGCGCGCCGTGGGTCTTCATCTTCTCGGACATGCGGCGCAGTTGCGGGATGTCCTTGTCTTCCCACAGGCGCAACTCGATGAAGGGCGTGATCTCGGAGCTGTGGTGCATCTCGCACTGTTCGGTAAAGATGACACCCCAGCCGCCCTCGGCCTTCATCCCGCGCATGGCGGCGGCGGCGGACGGGTCGCGATACCCCCCGCCATTGCAATGCGGCACCTGATAGAACCGGTTCTTGGCGGTGACCGGCCCGATCGCCATGGGTTCGAACAAGATGTCGTAACGTGGGTCGCGCATGTCGGGCCTCTTGTCAGGGTTTGGGCCACTCTAAAGGCGTATCTGTCAGATAAAATACAAGCCTGCATAAGCCTTGCTTTGGCGCTGGCTAAGCATCCTTCAGCCCCAGAAGCGGTGCCTTGTTCGCCGCCAGCCACGCCTGCGCATGGGCCGTGAAGCACTTGTGCAACTGCGTCCGCTCTGCCCCGGCGACCGTCAGAAGGCCCAGCTTCATCGGGCGCGCATTGCCCGACAGCGGCACGAAGCGCATCGGCTTGCCGTCGGGCGACAGGTCGTTGAGCGGGCGGTGATTGACGATGGAATAGCCGAAGCCATTGGCCACAAGGCTGCGCATCACCGCCATGTCGCGCGTGCGCTCGCTGACATTGGCGCGCAGTCCCGCACGGGTGAAGAAGGACAGGAAGTAGTCCGCGCTCAGCGGCAGATCGAGCAGCACCATCGGATGGCCCGCCAGCTGCTGGACCGAGACAGTGGCCAGATGCGCCAGTTCATGCGTCTCGCTCATGGCGACAAGGGGCGGCAGTTCCAGAATGGGGGTGAAATGCAGATCGCTTGGCAGGTCGAGGTCATAGGACAGCGCCATGTCGATACGCGCCTGCCGCAGCAGGGCGAACAGCGTGGCCTGATCGCCCTCGGTCTGGGAAATCCGCACCTCTTCATGCTGGTCGAGGAAGCTGCGCCGCAGCCCCGGCAGGATGATCTGCGCAAAGGTGGACAGGCAGCCCAGAGCAAGCGGGCCGCGCACCACGCCCGACAATTCGCCCGCAAGATCGCGCAGCGCTGCCGCCTGGCGCAAGACGGTCTGCGCCTGATCGAGCAGTTTGCGTCCCGGCAGTGTCGGGGTCAGCCCCTGGGCGTGATGGCGCACGAAGAGTTGGACGCCAAGCTCTTCTTCCAGTTGCGAAATCGCCGCCGAGATTGATGGCGATGACACATTCACCCGGTGCGATGCCGCGGCGATGCTGCCGGACTCGCCCACGGCCACGAAATATTCGAGTTGTCTGAGCGTGTAGCGCAGCGGCATGGCGCACCTGTTCGGGGTCAGGGAATACTAGGCCCGGATGCCCGGATGCGCCATGCCTTTTGCACGTGCAGCCGACGCGCCGCCCGCGCGCATCCCGCGCTCATGCCTTGTACTTCACCCAGGTGGTCTTGAGCGCGGTGTATTTGTCCAGCGAGTGCAGCGACAGGTCGCGCCCGAAGCCCGACTGCTTCATGCCGCCGAACGGGGTCTGCGCCGACAGCGCATCGACCGTGTTGACCGAGATCGTGCCCACATGCAGCCGGTCGGAGACCCTCAGCGCGCGGTCCAGGCTGCCGGTCCAGACCGAAGCGGCAAGGCCGTAGGGGGAATCAATGGCCATCGCGATGGCCTCCTCCTCGGTCTCGAAGGTGAGGATCGACAGGACCGGGCCGAAGATTTCCTCGCGTGCCAGCGGGTCGGTCTGCGCGACATCGGCGAAGATGGTGGGCTGGACGAAGAACCCCTTGCCGCCGACCTGCA
>PXES01000288.1 GCA_003564655.1 Paracoccaceae bacterium | reverse complement strand
GCCATCTCTGTCAGTGGCACGTCGGCGGCCGGCGCGCCCATGGGCTGGTCGAGGCTCAGGCCGAAGGCGCCGGTCAGCAGCACCGGCACGATGGACACGATGACCAGAACCCGGGTTGCATGAATAAGAGACAGCGCGCGCGGATTACCCCCGGCCTCCTGCCCGAACAGAACCATGTCCTGAAACCCGCCAGGCATTGCGGCGTAGTAACTCGTCACCCGGTCGAAGCCGCATATGCGCTGGAAGAAGGCCACGCCGATCAGCCCGATCATCGCCACATAGACAGGGATCATCGCCAGCGTGATCGCCATCAGCGGAACTTGCCCGAGGATCGCCGGCGTGATCGAGGCGCCCACGGCAATGCCCAACACCGTGCGCGCGGCGACCGAAACTTCGCCCACCCCCTGCATCCGCACCCCGACCAGCGCCGCCAGAAGGCAGGCGAACATCGGCCCGAACAGGAAGGGCAGCGGCAGATTCGCTGCATGAAACACACCTACCCCGGCGAGGGCGATGGAAAGGGTCAGCAGGCGGGCGCGGGTCAGCATGGGCAGTCTTTGGCGGTTCTTGCCCGCATGTGGTTACGGGCCGTGGAAATGCGAAACCCCCGGACGCGTGGCCCGGGGGTGTACAGATCTGTTCCCTGCGGGATCAGTTCGGGAATTCCGAGGTGATCCCCTCGACGAAGAAATCCATCGTAGCCAGGGCGGAGTCCTCGGCGACCTCGCCTTCGGCAAGCCAGGGCGTGCCATCCTGCCGGTTGATCGGCCCGGTGAAGGGATGATACTCGCCCGCGGCGATCGACGCGACCAGCGCGTCAGCCTCTTCCTGTAATTCGGCCGGGATGCGGTCGTTCCACGGCGCCATCTCGATGATGCCTTCGGCAAAGCCCATCCACGAATTCTGCGCTTCCCATGTACCATCCTTCAGCGCTTGGACGCGGTCGATGTAGTAGGGGGCCCAGCGGTCCACGATGGCCGACAGATGCGCGGTCGGTCCGAAATCAACCATGTCGCTGGCCTGACCGAATGCCATCACGCCCGCATCCTCGGCCACGCGCACGGCGGCGGTCGAATCGGTGTGCTGCATGATCACATCGGCGCCCTGTTCGATCAGCGTTTCGGCGGCATCGGCCTCTAGCGAGGGGTCGAACCAGCTATAGGTCCAGATGATGCGGAACTCGACATCGGGATTGACGGCCTTGGCGTGCAGATAGGCCGAGTTGATGCCCGACACCACCGCCGGGATCGGGAAAGAGGCGATGTAGCCGATGGTGTTGGTCTCGGTCATCTTGCCGCCGATATGGCCCAGCACCGCGCGCCCCTCATAGAAGCGGGCGTCATAGAGCGAGATGTTGGGGTGGTCCTGGATGTAGCCGGTCGCGTGCTGGAAGGCGACATCGGGGAAGCGGCCCGCAACCGAATTCACATCGGGGCCATAGCCGAAGGACGCCGCAAAGATCATGTCGGTGCCCGACAGCGCCATCTGCGTCATGACGCGCTCGGCATCGGCGCCGTAATCGACATTCTCGACGATACTGGTCTCGACCGCGTCGCCGAAATGGTCCTGAAGTTCCTGCCGGGCGCGGTCATGGCCTGCGGTCCAGCCGAAATCGCCCACCGGGCCGATATAGATGAAGCCGACCTTGGTCGGGTCGTCCGACATGGCCGGGGTGGCGAGCGCCGCAAACACTGCGGCTGTGAGCAGTTTTTTCATCTGGTTGGTCTCCCTGTTGAGAAGTGATGCCTCAACTCGAGGCGTGGAAGGGTTTGTTCAGCGATCCGGGTGCGTTGAGCGAGGCACGCGCGCGGCCCGAGGAGATGAGAACAAGCACGAGGATCGTTATCAGGTACGGGGACATTGACAAGTATTCGACCGGGATGCGTACGCCCGCCGCCTGCAAATTCAGTTGCAGCACAACAACCCCGCCGAACAGATAGGCACCCGCCATTGCCCGCCACGGACGCCAGCTTGCGAAGACCACCAGCGCAAGCGCGATCCAGCCCGCGCCGACGGTCATTCCTTCCGTCCATCCGGCTACCCGGATCAGCGACAGATACGCACCCCCCAGCCCCGCGCAGGCGCCCCCGAACAGGATCGCGAACAGGCGCACGCGCTTGACGTGATAGCCCAGCGCGTGGGCGGCCTCGTGGTTTTCGCCCACGGCACGCATGATCATGCCCGCGCGCGTGAATTTCAGGAACCACCAGACAGCGCCGACCAGCGCAACGGTCAGGTACACGACGATGTCATGGCGAAAGAATGCGCGCCCCAGAAACGGGATCTCTGACAACGGCCCGAGATCCAGACGCGGGGTACGCGGCGGGGTGATGCCGACATATTGCTGGCCCAACAGCGCCGTCAGCCCCAGTCCGAACAGCGTCAGCGCAAGGCCCGAGGCAACCTGATTGGTCATCAGCGCCTGTGTCAGAAGTGCGAATAGCGCCGCCAGCACCATGCCCCCCGCTGCCGCGCCCGCAAACCCGATCAACGGGCTGCCGGGGTTGACGGCGATGATAAAGCCCATGCAGGCGCCCATGATCATCATCCCCTCGACCCCGAGGTTCAGCACGCCCGATTTCTCGACCACCAGCTCGCCGATGGCGGCCAGCAGGATCGGGGTCGCCGCGACCATGAGTGCGGCCATCAGCACCGCCGGGTTGATCGAGCCGAAGATCATGCTGCTGCCCCCCGTGTCAGGCGGATACGGTAGTTGGTCTGGAAATCGAGGGCGAGCAGGAAGAAGAGCAGCATCCCCTGGAACACCTGGATAGCCGCACCGGGAATCTGCAGGATCATCTGCGCCAGTTCCCCGCCGATATAGGTCAGCCCCAGCAGCAGCCCGGCCAGCACCACCCCCAGCGGGTTGAGTCGGCCCAGAAACGCCACGATGATCGCCGTGAACCCGTAACCGGTCGCGAACTCGATGCGGACCTGCCCGCCGGGCCCCGAGACCTCGAACATCCCCGCGAGACCCGCCAGCGCGCCCGAGATGCCCAGGCAGATCACCACCAGCCGCGCGGGCGAGACACCGCCGAAGCGCGCTGCGCGCGGGGCCTGGCCTGCGAGCTTGACATGAAAGCCCAGCATGTGGCGCGTCATCATCACATAGGCGAAGATCACCGCGATCATGGCCGCAACCCCGCCCCAATGCATGCCCGTATTGGCGATCAGCTCGGCATTATGCGCGGCCTCGTAGCGGCGCAGGTCGCGCGAGCCGGGAAAGCCCGGCTGGTCGGGGTTGCGCATCAGCCCCAGCGCCATGGCCGCGAGGATTCGCTCGGCGACATAGACGAGCAGCAGCGAGACGAGGATCTCGTTGGTGTTGAAGCGCGTCTTGAGGATGGCGGGGATCATCGCCCAGAGAAACCCGCCAAAGGCACCGGCGAGGATCATGAGCGGAAAGATATACCACCCCGGCGCGGGGAAGAAGGCCAGCGCCACCCCGGCGCCGAACAGCGCGCCGATGATATACTGCCCCTCGGCGCCGATATTCCAGATATTGGCCTTGAACCCGATGGCGAGGCCCACGCCAATCAGGATCAGCGGCGCGGCCTTGATCAAGAGTTGCGGGCGAGAGTAGCTGGCGAAGGTCTCGGAAAACAGCGGGTCGAAGAAGATCAGCCGGATCGCCACGAGCGGGTCCTTGCCGAGAGCCGCGAACATCAGGCCACCTGCAATCATGGTCAGCGCCACCGCCAGGAACGGATTGGCGATGCGCCAGATGCGCGAGGGTTCCTTGCGTTTCTCGAGCCGGATCATTCGGCGGCCTCATGTGCGACCTGCATGTCGCCCGATCCCCCCATCATCAGCCCGATCTCCTCGACGGTCAGTCCGCGGGCCGAGCGGACGCGGGTCAGCCGCCCCTCGTTCAGCGCCGCGAAACTGTCCGCGACCTCCAGCAATTCGTCGAGATCCTGGCTGATGACCAGTACCCCGGCGCCCTTGCCCGCGAGGTCCAGTAGCGCCTGCCGGATGGTTGCGGCGGCACTCGCGTCGACGCCCCATGTCGGTTGGTTGACGACGATCACATCGGGGTCGAGTTCGATCTCGCGCCCGATGACGAATTTCTGCAGATTGCCGCCCGACAAGGCGCGTGCCAGCACATGCGGCCCCGGCGTTCGCACATCGAAGCGCGCAATGATCTGGCGGGCGAAGGCTTCGGTCCGCGCCCAGTCGATGAAGCCGCCCTGTTCCAGACCCTTCCGCCGCGCAGCCGAGAGCAACGCATTCTCGGTCAGGCTCATATCCGGGGCGGCGGCGTGGCCCAGCCGTTCCTCGGGCGCGGCGACAACGCCCAGCCCGCGCCGCCCGGTGGGCCCCAGATGCCCGACCGGCTGTCCACGCAGCCGCACCTGATTGCGCGGCGCGCGCAACTCCCCCGAGAGCATCAGCAGCAACTCGTCCTGCCCGTTGCCTGCGACGCCCGCGATGCCCAGCACCTCGCCCGCGTGAAGCTGGAAAGAAATCTCCTTCAACGAGGTTCCGAAGGGGTTGGCCGATTTCAGCGACAGCTTCTCGACCGCAAGCACCACATCGCCCCGGGGTCGCGCGGGCCGTTCGGGTGGGGTCAGCAACTCGCCGACCATCAGTTCCGCCATCTCGCGCGCCGTCCGTTCGCGCGGGTCGCAGGTGGCGATCTTTTTCCCGTCACGCAGGATCGTCGCCTCGTCGCACAGCGCGCGGATCTCTTCGAGCTTGTGCGAGATATAAAGGATCGCAGTCCCTTCGGCCGCCAGCTTGCGCAGCGTGCGGAACAGGATGTCGACCTCTTGCGGGGTCAGAACCGAAGTCGGCTCGTCCATGATCAGCAGTTTCGGGTCCTGCAGCAGGCAGCGCACGATCTCGACGCGCTGACGCTCGCCGGCAGACAACTCCCCCACCAGCCGCGACGGGTCGAGCGGCAGGCCATACTCCTCGGACACAGTGCGGATGCGCCGCGCCAGATCGCGTGGCGGCGGCGGGTTCTCCATGCCGAGCGCCACATTCTCGGCCACATCGAGCGCGTCAAACAGGCTGAAATGCTGGAACACCATCGCCACGCCGCTTTTCCTTGCCTCGGATGGCTGACCTGGGGCAAAGGACTGCCCGCGCAGTTCCATCCGGCCCGCATCGGGGCGCACCAGCCCGTATATCATCTTGACGAGGGTGGATTTCCCCGCCCCGTTCTCGCCCAGAAGCGCGTGGATCTGGCCCTCGGCGATACGGAAAGAGACATCGTCATTGGCGCGCACACCGGGGTAGGATTTGCTGAGCCCTTCGACCTTCAGCAGGGTGGTGCGGGTCATCACTGGTCCGGTTTCTGCGTGCATGTGTCGACAAAAGCCGCGCGCGCCGGACATGACAAGCAAAATCGCCATTCCCGGCCGCCAGGGCTACCCGCCTGCACGTACGATGATCTTTGCCGAATCACAGGTTGCTGACAGCCTGCCCCGTCCCCAGCACGGCCCCGAACAGCATCAGCACACGCTGCGCGGTGGTTGCCGGGGCCTGTGTCGCCATGACGATATCCCCATCCTGCAAGGCGAACTCGTCGGCGCTGAACATGCCATCGGCGCGCGTCAGGTCGAAGCTGAAGACGACGCGTGTATCCGGCGCCCCCTGCGCGGTCGAGCTGTAGCGGCGCAGCACCAGGATACCGCGCGGGTCGGCGCGAGTGTCGGCGAGGCCGCCCATCAGCGACAGCGCGCGCAGGGCGCTGACCGTCTCGGCGTCGAACCCGATCACCTCTTCGCGCTGCGCGGCCCCCAACGCGGTGAAGCTGCGCGGGTCGGACTCGATAACGATCCGGTCGCCGCCGATGATCGCAGGGTCATTGGCGGGCTTGTCCAGAACATGCCGGAGGGGGCGGCGATAGACATGGCCGCCACGGGTGATCTGCACCTGCGGGTTGATCAGGCTCTCCGACACCCCGCCCCCGGATGAGATTAGGCTCGTCAGCGCGAGGTTGCGTTCGGACAATGGATAGGTCCCGGGGTTGGCGACCCCGCCGACCAGGTCGACCGAATTGCGCCGCCCCTGCCGAATTGACAGTTGCACCTGCGCCGAGGGCACCGCTTCGCGCAGCGCGTCCTGCAGGCGCTGTCGGGCGCCTTCGGCGCTCAGCCCGGCGACGGGCACAGGCTCGATAAAGGGCAGCGCGACGTTGCCGGTGCCCGTGACCGTGACCTCTGACACGTCCGCCGAGCGCGCGCCGTCATCGCTGACAAGCGAGCGTTCCTCGGCGTCCCAGATGCGCAGGTTCAGCGTGTCGCCCGCGGCGATGCGCTGCTCCATCGGAATGCCCGCAGGCGCGGGCCAGCCAGTGCGCGCATGCGCGTCGCGACCCCATGTCGGGTAAAGTGCCAGACGCTCGCGCGTCACGACCTCCAGCGCGAAACCGGCCTCGGGTGTGCCGGCACCGGCTACCACCTCGGCCCGCGAAGGCGCGCCGCGCGGCACGGCGCAGCCCGCAAGTGTCAGGGCCCCTGCGCCAAGCAGCAGGGTTCGGCGGCTTATGACAGCATTCACGTTCCGGTCCGGGCAGCGGCAGACAACATCACATTTGCTTGTGCGCCCTCCGGACGGCAAGGTCAATTCCCTGCGCGCTGCGCCTGCCGTCTGTGACCGGGATGCAATTTCCACTTTCGCGCCGCGCATACGGGTTCTAGGATTCCGCCATGAGTGATTTGCCCCGCTTCATCCATCTGCGCACCCATACCGAGTATTCGTTGCTGGAGGGGGCACTGCGCCTGAAGGCACTGGTCAGGACCTGCGCCGAGCAGGGCTATCCGGCGATTGCCGTCACCGATACCGATAACATGTTCTGTGCGCTGGAATTCTCGGTGCTGGCTTCGGGCTCGGGGGTGCAGCCGATCCTGGGCTGCCAGATCTCGGTCGCCTATGACCCGACAGCCCCGGGCGAGAAGCCTCGCGCCCCGGCCCCAGTGGTCCTGCTGGCGCAGTCTCGGCAGGGCTATGAGAACCTGATGGCGCTCAACTCCTGCCTCTATCTAACCCGCGACCGGCCCGTGCCGCAGGTCACGCTGGAAGAACTGGCGAAGCATTCCGAGGGTTTGATCTGCCTGAGCGGCGGGTCGGACGGCCCGGTGGGACGGCTGATCGCCACCAATCAGGCCGCGCGCGCGCGCGGCCTGATGGAACGGCTTGCGGGCTTCTATCCTGATCGCCTCTATGTCGAATTGCAGAGGCACATGGACAGTGCGGGCCAGATGCCCGATGCCCAGCGCCTGACCGAGCGCCCCATGGTCGAGATGGCCTATGCTCTGGGCCTGCCGCTGGTCGCCACCAATGACGCCTATTTCCCCGACGCCGAGATGTACGAGGCGCATGATGCGCTGATCTGCATCCGCGAGGGCACCTATGTCGATCAGGCCGCCCCGCGCCGCCGCCTGACCCCGCAGCATTCGCTCAAGACGCCCGAAGAGATGGCCGCCCTCTTCGCCGACCTGCCTGAGGCGATCGAGAACACGGTCGAGATCGCGCGCCGCTGCGCCTTTCGCGCCGACACGCACCCCCCCATCCTGCCCCGCTTCGCTGAGGATGAGGTCGAGGAGCTGCGCCGCCAGGCGCGCGACGGGCTGAAAGCCCGGCTGGCGGTCATCCCCCATGCCGCCCCGGTCGAGGATTACGAGAAGCGGCTGGAATTCGAGCTTGGCATCATCGAGGGGATGGGCTTTCCCGGTTACTTCCTGATCGTCGCCGATTTCATCAAATGGGCCAAGGAGCAGGATATTCCGGTGGGGCCGGGGCGCGGGTCAGGCGCGGGAAGCCTCGTGGCCTATGCGCTGACCATCACCGATCTGGACCCCTTGCGCTATAACTTGCTGTTCGAGCGCTTCCTGAACCCCGAGCGGGTCTCGATGCCCGATTTCGACATCGATTTCTGCATGGACCGCCGCGAGGAGGTGATCCGCTACACGCAAGACAAATACGGCCATGACAAGGTTGGCCAGATCATCACCTTCGGCGCGCTTCTGTCCAAGGCGGCGGTGCGCGATGTCGGCCGGGTGCTGCAGCTGCCTTACGGCCAGGTCGACAAGCTCTCGAAGATGATCCCGGTCGAGGGGGTCAAGCCCGTCAGCGTCGAAAAGGCACTTGCCGACGAGCCGCGCCTGCGCGAGGCCGCCAAGGCGGAAGAGGTCGTCGACCGCCTGCTCACCCATGCCTCGCGGATCGAGGGACTCTTGCGCAACGCCTCGACCCATGCCGCCGGGGTGGTGATCGGCGACCGCCCGCTCGACCAGCTTGTGCCGCTTTACCGTGACCCGCGCTCGGACATGCCGGCGACGCAGTTCAACATGAAATGGGTCGAACAGGCGGGTCTGGTGAAGTTCGACTTTCTGGGCCTGAAGACCCTGACCGTGATCCAGAACGCGGTCGATCTGCTGCGCCGGCGCGGGGTCGATCTCGACATCAACGCGATCCCGCTGGATGACGCGGCCACCTACAAGCTCTATGCCTCCGCCCGCACAGTCGCCGTCTTCCAGGTGGAAAGCTCGGGCATGATGGATGCGCTGCGGCGCATGAAACCCACCTGCATCGAGGATATCGTGGCCCTCGTCGCCCTCTATCGCCCCGGCCCGATGGAGAATATTCCGACCTATTGCGAGGTGAAGAACGGCCAGCGCGCACTGGAATCGATTCACCCGTCGATCGATTTCATCCTCGAGGAGACGCAGGGCATCATCGTCTATCAGGAACAGGTGATGCAGATCGCCCAGGTCATGGCTGGCTACTCGCTCGGCCAGGCGGACCTGCTGCGCCGCGCCATGGGCAAGAAGATCGCCGAGGAGATGGCCAAGGAGCGGCCCAAATTCGTCAAGGGCGCACTCGCCAATGGAGTCGAGGAGAAAAAGGCCGCCGAGGTCTTCGACCTTTTGGAGAAATTCGCCAATTACGGCTTCAACAAATCGCACGCCGCCGCCTATGCCGTGGTCAGCTATCAAACCGCATGGCTCAAGGCCAATCACCCGGTGGAGTTCATGGCCGGTGTGATGAATTGCGACCTGCACCTGACGGACAAGCTCGCCATCTACAAGCGCGAGGTTGACCGGATGGAGATCCCCGTCATCCCGCCCTGCGTGAACCGCTCGCGCGCGCGGTTTGACGTGGGCGACGGCGCGCTGATCTACGGCCTCGGCGCGCTCAAGAATGTCGGTGTCGAGGCCATGCGCCTGCTGGTCGACGGGCGCGGGACAAAACCCTTCGCCACGCTTTACGACCTCGCCCGCCGGGTGGACCTCAAGCGCATCGGCAAACGCTCGCTCGAGATGCTGGCCCGCGCCGGCGCGTTCGATGCGCTCGACCGCAACCGCCGACGCGTCTTCGACAGCCTCGACGCGCTGGTCAGCTACTCGGCGGCAATCCATGAGGCGCGCGCCTCCAGCCAGGTCTCGCTCTTCGGCGAGGCGGGAGAGGATATCCCCGAGCCGCGCCTCGCCCCGGTCGAGGACTGGCTGCCCACCGAACGGCTGGCGCAGGAGCACCAGGCCGTGGGCTTCTATCTCTCGGGCCACCCGCTCGACGACTATGCGGGGCCGCTGCGGCGCAAGGACGTCCTCACCCTGGCCGAAATCGAACGTCGCGCCGCGCAGGGGCCGATGGTTGCGCGCATTGCAGGCTCCGTTTCGGGACGGCAGGAACGTAAATCCGCCCGTGGCAACCGCTTCGCCTTCGTCCAGCTCTCCGATCCGACAGGACTCTATGAGGTGACGGTGTTCTCCGACACGCTCGAAGCGGGCCGAACCCATCTCGAGACCGGAGCGAATGTCGTCCTGACAGTCGAGGCGACGATGGAGGCAGAGACCCTCAAGCTGCTGGCGCGGGGGGTGCAGCCCATCGACACGGTCGTCGCCGATCTGGGCGCCGCCGGGCTGCGCGTCCATGTCGAGGATCCGGGCAGCATCGCTGCAGTGGCCAAGCTCCTCGCGCGTTGCCAGCAGGGCCCTGCGCGCGCTCGCGGCCCGCTCTGGTTCTGTATCACCGACCCGACCACCGGACAGGAATACGAGATCGAGACTGGCTCCGACTACGCGCTCACTCCGCAGATCCGCGGCGCCGTGAAATCGCTCGACGGTGTGGTGATGGTCGAGGATCTCTGATCCCCATTTTCTTGCCGGAAATACTCAGCCTTGGGTGGTCAATCGGCACCGCGCTTGCGGCAGGATGCCCGCCGTGGTGGCCCCGCCCACCCGGCAGCCTTTGGCGAAGCCAAAGGCTTACCTAGTGGGGGCCGGGGGTGGGGCGCGCGCAGCGCCGCCCCAACCCCGGCCCCCAAACCTCCTGTCACCAAGAGCGCTCAGCCGGCGATCATTTCAGCCTGTCGGACGATGCCCTCCGCCTGCTTGATCGAGGCGATATCGACCAACCGTCCCTTGTAAACTGTCGCCCCTTCACCGCGCGACTTGGCCTCTTCCATCGCCGCAAGGATCTCTCGCGCCTCAGCCACCGCCGCGTCCGAAGGGGTGAATATCTCGTTGGCAAGGGCCACTTGCCTGGGGTGGATCGCCCATTTTCCGACCATGCCCAGCGTCGCCGATCGCCGGGCCTGGGCGCGATACCCCTCGTCATCGCTGATATCGCCGAAGGGGCCGTCAACCGGCAGAATACCATGGGTGCGGCAGGCGGCGACGATGGCCGATTGCGCCCAATGCCATGGATCGGCCCAGTAACGCGCCCCGTCGTGCAGCATGTAGTAATCCTCCTGCGTGCCGCCGATACCGGTTGTCGCCATGCCCATCGAGGCCGCGAAATCCGCAGCGCCCAGGCTCATCGCCTGCAGCCGCGGCGAGGCGGCGGCGATCTCCTCGACATGCGCGATCCCGGCGGCCGATTCGATGATCACCTCGAAGCTGATCCGCCGCGGACGGCCCTTGGCTGCCTCGATGGCCGAGACGAGTGCATCGACTGCGTAGATGTCCGCAGCGCAGCCCGCTTTCGGGATCATGATCTGGTCGAGCCTGTCGCTGCCTTTCTCCAGCAGATCGACCACGTCACGATACCAGAACGGCGTATCGAGCCCGTTGATGCGTACCGACAACGTCTTGCGGCCCCAGTCGATATCATGCGTGGCGGTGATGACATTTTCCCGGGCGGTATCCTTGTCGCTCGGCGCAACCGAATCTTCGAGGTCGAGATTGATCACATCCGCCTCGGACGCGGCCATCTTCGCAAACAGCGCTTGGCGCGACCCTGGTCCGAAAAGCTGGCAGCGATTCGGGCGGGCAGGCGGGGCGGGTTGCAGGCGAAAGCTCATCAGGGCACCTTTCGGGTCAGGAAATGTCGCAATTCACGCGCGCTGGAGTATATTGTTGCGCAGAGGGGCGCAAGATTCTTTCTGCATACGCAAAGCGCAGCTGCTGCGATGCAGCGTGAAAGCGGGCGAACGGTGTTCCGGGCAATTCTTGTGCAACAGGCGACGAAAGGTGGAGAAGTTGCGCGCCAAACCTGCATGACCCCTTCGATTTCCGAGAAAATTGCAGAAGTCTTGCGCGAAACTTGACCAAAGGCGCGCTTATACCGGAGGCCATCATGATCCCGACCCCCTATCTGCTGTTTCTCGGCGATGCGCCCGACCCGCTTGCCGCCAAGGTCGCGCAGGGCATCAAGGACTGGCGCCCTGAATATGCGCTGGGCCAGCTGCGGCTCGAAGGATGCCGTGCCGATATGGGCCTGCCAGAGATGACCCTGGCCGAAGCGAAAGCCGCAGGCGCGAAAACACTGGTCATCGGCGTGGCCAATCGCGGCGGGGGGATCTCGGCCGCCTGGAAGAAGGTGCTGGTCGCGGCGCTCGAAGAGGGGTTCGACCTGGCCTCGGGGCTGCACAACTTGCTGCGCGACGAACCCGACCTCAAGGCGGTGGCCGAGGCGACCGGGCAGACGCTCCATGACGTGCGCGTGCCGTCTGTGAAATATCCGATTGCCAATGGCGTGAAGCGGACTGGCAAGCGGTGTCTGGCCGTGGGCACGGATTGCTCGGTCGGCAAGATGTACACGGCGATGTGCATGGAGCGCGAGATGCGCGAGCGGGGCATGAAGGCCACGTTTCGCGCGACGGGACAGACCGGGATCCTGATCACCGGCGACGGGGTGCCGCTGGATGCGGTGATCGCGGATTTCATGGCCGGGTCGGTCGAGTGGCTGACCCCCGACAACGACCCCGATCATTGGGATCTGATCGAGGGGCAGGGCTCGTTGTTTCATGTCTCGTATTCCGGGGTGACCATGGCACTGATCCATGGCGGCCAGCCCGACGCGCTGATCCTGAGCCACGAACCGACGCGCACCCATATGCGCGGCCTGCCCGATTACGCGCTACCCGCGCTCGAGGAGTTGCGCGATATGGCACTGGCATTGGCGCGCGTGGCCAATCCAGCCTGCCGAGTGGTCGGCGTGTCGGTCAACACGGCGAGTCTCTCGGAGGAGGAGGCACTGGACTGTTGCGCCGAGATCGAG
>PXES01000185.1 GCA_003564655.1 Paracoccaceae bacterium | reverse complement strand
TGCGCTGCCTGCCCTGGTCGCGGGCAGGTGATGTGACGCTGATTGCCTGCGCCCAGCCTGCCCTGTTCGAGCAGCATCGCCCGCGGCTCACGGCGCTGTTCGGTCCGGTGGCGATGGCGCTGATCACAGAAAGCGATCTGCATGCGATGGTCCTGCGGACCCGGCGCAACCGTTTGAAACTCTGGGCCGAAACCTGCGTCGATGCGGCCGAGAGCTGCCGCAGTTTTCCCGCGCAGGATCGCCCCTGGCGGGTCTGGGCGGCAGGGGTCGGTGCCTTGGCGCTGATGCTGCTTGCGCCGCATGCGACGCTGCTGGCGCTGACCGTCCTCACGACGATGGTGCTGGCGCTGGTGACGGCGCTGAAATTCGCGGCCACCATCGCGGCAATGCGGGCCCGCACCGCGACCCACACGCCCCCGTCGCTGGTCCGGCAGCGCAAACCCGTCGTGTCGATCCTGGTGCCGCTCTATCGCGAGCCCGAGGTCGTGCCACGCCTGCTGAACCGGCTCTCGCGGCTGACCTGGCCGCGCGAGTTGCTTGATATCCTGCTGGTCGTCGAGGAGCACGACCATGCCACGAGCGCCGCCCTTGCCGCGCAGCCGCTGCCGCGCTGGGTGCGCGTGATCCCGGTGCCCGAAGCCCCGCTCAAGACCAAGCCGCGGGCGCTGAATTTCGCCATGCTGTTCGCGCGGGGCGCGATCATCGGCGTCTATGATGCCGAGGACGCTCCGGCGCCCGACCAGATCCACAGGGTGGTGGAGTGCTTTCAGTCCGGGCCGCCGGAACTCGCCTGTGTGCAGGGGGTGCTGGATTTCTACAATGCGCGGGCCAGCTGGCTGACGCGCTGCTTTGCCATCGAATATGCAAGCTGGTTCCGGATAATCCTGCCGGGGATGCAGCGGTTGGGCCTTGCAGTGCCGCTGGGGGGCACGACGCTGTTCTTCCGCCGCGACATCCTCGAGAGGCTGGGCGGATGGGACGCGCATAACGTGACCGAGGACGCGGATCTCGGCATCCGTCTGGCGCGGCACGGCTATTACACGCAATTGCTGGACACGGTGACGCTGGAAGAGGCGACCGCGCGCCCCGCGCCCTGGGTGCGCCAGCGCTCGCGCTGGCTGAAGGGCTATGCCGTGACCTGGCGCGTGCATATGCGCGCGCCGCGGCTGCTGTGGCGCCAGTTGGGGGCGTGGCGCTTCGCGGGCGTGCAATTGCTGTTTCTGGGCACGCTGGTGCAGTTCGCCCTCGCGCCCCTGCTCTGGAGCTTCTGGCTGATCCTCGCCGGGCTTGGTCACCCGTTGCAGGGCAGCCTCGGGACCGGGGCGATGGCGGGGTTTGTCGCGGTCTTCCTGCTGGCCGAGGCCGTGACGTTGGGCGTGGGTTTCCTGGCGCTGCGGGGCCGGGCGCATCGCGGGCTGCGCTGGTGGCTGCCGATGCTGCATCTCTATTTCCCGCTCGCGGTGCTCGCCGTCTACAAGGCGCTGTGGGAGCTGGTGCGCGCGCCCTTCTACTGGGACAAGACCGCGCATGGGGTCCATTCCGCCGCGCTGGATGCGGTTGCGGTGGTGCGCCCCGCAGAGTGAGCGCCTGCACCGCCGGCATCGGCAAAAGCGCCCGCTCGAGGCCCCGCCCCCCCTCCCAATGGCCACTCGCGGGCGCTCGCCCGGCGGGGCCGGGCGGTGGCCTTGGCGCAGTCGCGCGGCGCCAGGGCTGTGCCGCGGCAGCGCCGCCACAGGGGGCTCGATGCCCCCTGTGGCGGCACCCCCGTCGCAAAAGGCGCGCCGCATCCGCGGGGCTGTAGACGCCACGGCGCAAAGGCGCTAGGGTCAAGACCGACTTCGCGATGGCGCTTGCCGAATGCTCTGTTTCCTCAAGCACGGGCTGGTTCTGCTGGCCACCCCCAAGACCGGCAGCACCGCGCTGGAGCAGGCCCTCGCCCCCATGGCCGAGATCATCTGCCAGGGCGACCCGCAGATCAAGCACTGCACCTTTCACCGCTACAAGTGGCGGATGGAGAAGTTCATCAAGATCTTCCACCCCGACCCGCCCGAGACGGCCGCGCTGATCCGCGAGCCCGCCGACTGGCTGGGCAGCTGGTATCGCTTCCGGCATGGCGCCTGGCTCGACGGCACGCCGCGCAGCACGCGCGGGATCAGCTTCGACGATTTCGTGGCCGCCTATATGGACGACGACCAGCCCGCCTTCGCCGCGGTCGGGCGGCAGGCGCGGTTCCTGACGCATCCGAACACTGGCGCGCAGGTCGATCACATCTACCGCTATGACGCCATGCCCGCCTTCCTCGACTTCCTCGGCGCGCGTCTGAATCGCAAGATCACGCTCGCGCGCGTCAACAGCTCGCCCGACTGGCCGCTGTCGCTCTCGCCCGCCCTGCGCGCGCGGCTCGAGGTGCATTGCGCCGAGGACTACCGGATCTACACTGCCGCCCACACCCGTTCCCCTGACTGACCCCGCAACCCCGGAGCCGCACCATGAGCCTAGAGACCCGCATTGCCGCTGCAAGAGGCGAGATCCCGGCCGACCTGGTCTTGCGCGGTGCCGAGACGCTCTGCCTTGTCACCGGCGCGCGGCTGCAAGGCGATGTGGCGATTTCCGAGGGGGTGATCCTCGGGATCGGGGCGTATGACGGGCGCGAGGTGATCGAGCTTGCGGGCCATACCCTCGTGCCGGGCTTCATCGACACGCATCTGCATATCGAATCCTCGCTGGTCACGCCGTTCGAGTTCGACCGCTGCGTGGCCCCGCGCGGGGTGACCACGGCCATCTGCGACCCGCACGAGATCGCCAATGTCGC